>JAAYOT010000236.1 GCA_012520205.1 Clostridiales bacterium | reverse complement strand
GGGGAAGCTACAGTTACAGTGCTTGCTCCAAATAGTTCATCCTATGAAGATGCCAATGATTATTCTATAGTTTTAAAAATAACCTATGGAAAAACATCCTTCTTACTAACAGGAGATGCTGAAGCAGTATCAGAAAGTGAAATGGTAGCAGGGGGAATGGACCTGTCAGCTAGCTTATTAAAGATAGGGCACCATGGAAGCCGTTCATCAACAAGTGAAGCCTTCTTAAATAAGGTAAATCCAAAGTATGCTGTTATAACTGTTGGGAGAGGCAATAGTTATGGTCATCCAACTGAAGAAGTTATGAATAGACTAAAAGCACGTAACATACCAGTTTATAGAACTGATGAAAATGGAACAATAGTTGCAACAAGTGATGGTGATAATATAACCTTTAGTGTAGGGCCGGGAAGTTATAATTTTGCATCTTCTAGCTCTAAGAGTTCAAGTAGCAGTAATTCACAGACTAATAAAACAACAACATCAGAAAAACAATCAACTAGCAATACAAATTCACAATCTAGTTCACAATCAAGTTCTAAACCGAGTACCCAACCAAGCCCTCAACCAGAAACAACTGAAACTAGTACAAGTGGAACAGGTAAAATTAAGGGAAATATAAACTCTAAGGGTGAGAAAATTTATCATATGCCAGGTGGTGCATATTACGATAGAACAGATCCAGAAGTCTGGTTTTCAACAGAAGAAGAAGCTCAAGCAGCAGGTTTTAGAAGATCTAAAAGGTAGGTGTTTATTGTGAAAGTAATAATAGACAGGTTTGAAGGAGAGTTTGCAGTTTGCGAAAAAGAAGATAGAAAAATCATTGATATAGAAATTTCTAAACTTCCTTCAAATGCAAAAGAAGGAGATGTACTTAATATATCTAATGACACAATAACTATTGAGGTTGAAGAAACAGAAAAAAGAAGAAGAAAAATAGAAGAGCTTACAAAGGATTTGTGGGCTTAAATTTATTAAAATCCCCGCACTTAAAAGTTCATCAATGCGGGGATTATCTTTATAAACTGTATGTCATATCTTTATTTTTAAACCTTTTTATTATCCAGTACAAAGTAAAGCCTAAAGTATAGGCAATAAAGTCATAAAAGTCTCCAGTACTAGTAACTAAAAATATTGGTGTGATTACTTCCCAAAATATGCTGCATCCTAATGCAACAAGAAGAATAAGTTTGAGTTTTTTAATTTTATTGTATTTACTAAAAAGTAAAATAAGGTTTAACAAAGCCATAAAGGAAATTCCACCTAAGAAGTCATTATAATGGTTTCTTAGTAAGTAACCCAAATAAGGTATGTCTACTTTAAATTTTATTCCTTCATTAATGTAAAAAAGAATGGCCGACAAAAGGACAAGAAGGATATTTTGTTTATCATCTCTAGTGTGAAAATTATATTTCATCATATTAGCCACATAGTGCAAATATAGTTAATGCTACAAGTACTGCTCCTACAACTCCCCAAAATCCCAAACTTTTATTATTTTCACTCATAAATTTATTCCCCCTCCCAAGGTAAAGTAGTTTTTTTGTATATACTATACATTCTATGACACTGCTAATGAAGGTGTGTAAAGCTATAGGGATAAAATCTCTCTTTGACTTTTGAAAAATAATTAAAAATATATATTTTGGGTAACCTAATATATGTAAACAAAAGAATGGAAGTGTGATAAATGAGAGAAACAAAAGATAAGAAAAAAATACATTATGCTTGGTTTGTTTTAGCTGCAACCAGTGCCATACAATTTGCAGGTGGTGGCGTTTTTATGAATGGGGCAGGAATGTTTTTTGAACCTGTTACAGAAGAATTAGGAGTTGCATTGGCAAGCTATCACCTTATATGACACTGCTATGGATATCTATGACAGTAACAATACCTTTTGCAAGCAAGGCTATAGTTAAATATAACATTAAGCTTATAGAAACCTTATCCTTTGTAGTTGGCCTTTTAGCCTTTGGAGCCATGTCCTTGTATACAGCAGTATGGCAATGGTATATGTCAGGAATTATTATTGGAATATGCAGTGGCTTTGCCTTTGTTGTGGCGGTACCAATTATTCTTGGGAAATGGTTTTATAAGAAAACAGGTTTAGCCCTAGGAATTTCCTCAGCCTTTGCGGGTATTGGTGGAGCAATTTTAACTCCTATTACAACAGTATTTATAGATAAGTTTGGCTGGAGAATGGCCTATGTCTTGCTGGCGCTAATAGCAGCTATTATAGTTCTACCTTTCACAATATTTGTAATCAGCTTCAAGCCCGAAGATAAGGGCCTAAAACCTTATG
>JAAYOT010000235.1 GCA_012520205.1 Clostridiales bacterium | reverse complement strand
GTTAGGGAAAAAGTAATACATTGCTTCCCTTCCTCCTAATTGGTTTGATAATAAACTAATAAAACCTGTTACTGGGCTTAAATATATAATTGGATTCACCTTAAGATCTGGATTCATATAATTGTTTCTCATTGAAAACATAAATAAGAAAAAGGCAATTATAAGAATTCCAACATAAATAAATAATACTAGAAAATATGTTATTGTAGTTGAAACCTTTGAGGTTTTTGCATTAGTTGAAATAAGCATTCCTATAGACCCTACAAATATTGTATTAACAATAAAAAAGCCAGCAAGTTCTAATATATTTACTATACTTACTCCTCCAATTAATGAACATATTCCATAAAGAGGAATAGTGCAGATAATTAACATTACCACCTTAAGGGAGGAAGCAAATAGCTTTCCTATTATAATTTGTAATGGAGTTAATTTTGTTGATAATAATATATCTAAGGTTTGTTTTTCCCTTTCTGAAGATATTGCACTTGATGTTAATGATGGCACCATAAATATTAAAAATATAGCCTGAACTATAGCCATTAAAACATATAAAGTTGTAGTGGACTGCATTTGTAACCCATTTACATATATATCGCTGGTAAAACTTTTATAATATAGGGCTACTCCAACAGAAACTACTACAATATAGAAAAACAATGTTAAGGTAAACCTTTTATTTCTAACGGCAATCTTTGCCTCATTTCTTAAAACTGGATTTATCCTCATTATTCCTCTCCTCCTTCACTGTTTCCTTCTGTTATTTGTATAAATACATCCTCTAAATTTCCAGCAGCCTTTGTAAAGCTTATTACAGGTATATCTTGAATTACTAAGGACTTTAATAAATTCTTAGCTTCAATATCTCCCCCTATAATGCTTGCTGTTATCCTATTTTCATCTGCTGAGACATTTCTTACAGTTGGAGCTTCTTTTATTATTTTTATAGCCCTATCAACTTCATCAATAACAGTTATAGTAATTGGAGCAGAACCTGTTGCAAATAAGGTTACCTCATCAACAGTTCCTTGACAAACCATCTTTCCATTTTGAATTATTCCTACCTTTGAGCATATTTCACCTAGTTCAGATAAAATATGAGAAGATATTATAATGGTTTTTCCCATGGACTTTAGATTCTTTAATATACCTTTCATTTCAAACCTTGACTTTGGATCCATTCCAGAAGCTGGCTCATCTAAAATTAATAATTCTGGATTATGAACTAAACATCTTGCTAAACATAATCTTTGCTTCATACCTCTAGATAGTCCATTTACATTTGCATCGTACTTATCTGAAAGATTTACAAGTTCTAATAAGTCCATTGATAACTTTCTTGCTTCTTCTCCAACTATTCCATATATGGAAGCATAAAATTCCAGATATTCTATTGCCATTAAATTATCATATACTCCAAAAAAGTCTGGCATATATCCTATTTTTTCTTTAAGAAGCTTATTTTCTTTTATAGCATCTATTCCATCAACATAAACCTCTCCACTGTCTGGGGATAAAAGGCCTGACACTATTTTCATGGTAGTAGATTTCCCTGCTCCATTTGGCCCAATAAAACCAAATATTTCTCCCTTTTCTATTTCTAAGTCTACTCCCTTTAAGGCTTTAAATTTTCCATAGGATTTTTCAAGGTTCTTTATTACTAACATTATTTATCCCTCCCCTTTACAGTGATTATTGGGATTCCAGTTTCCCCTTTACTATCATTTACTACTATTTTTACCTTTAAAATATTTCCCTCTAAATAATCCTTTAAGTTATTAAGAATTACTAATTTTGTACCTATTGCAAGCTTTTCATATTCTCCAGTCTTATAATTATAAATATAGGAATCTAAAGTACTTTGCATATAATCATAAAGCTGAACATTCCTTAGTCCTATTTCTGTAACTTCAAGGTTTCTATCAATTTCATAATTCATAAAAACCTCACCATTGCCATAGAAAGAATTGTTATGATTTTGATAGTACACAGTTGAGCTATAGGAGTCTACTATGCCCTTAAAATATCCTTCTGGATAAGATACAATTCCATCCTTTTCAACTAAGGTTAATTCTACATCTTGTGCAATTACAGTACTATCATATTTAGAAAGGGATTTATTATCAAAATTTAATTCATAGTCTATTGGCATATCTGTAATTCCTATAAGTTTATAGTTGCTGTTATTTAATTCTTGGGAAGCAAGATCAAATAATGTAGCATTTCTTAATATATTCTTGTATTCTTCTCCACTTACATCACCATTTGAAGTAAATCTGGTGTCATAATATTTTTGAGCTAAACTTCCTCCGTAGCCTTGCAAACCATATGAAACTGTTACACTTTGATTTTCAATAGTTTTTTCTTCATCTTTTTTAAGGCTTCCAAGTTCCCAAATACTACTATTAGAGACAAATATTAAGTTTCTTATATCATAACCAAGGGTGTTTTTTATTGTTCCGCTTAATTTATTACCATCTACATAAAGATTATTTTCTATTTTATTAAACACTTGATTATTACCAATAATTTTAAATGATTTCATATCTAAGGCACTATTATTTTCTAATGAAAACTTTTTATTATTTCCTTCATAAACTGTTTTTAACCTTAAAATTTTGCTTTTACTTTCTTCCTCTGGAAAATAGTAGTGTTCAGTGTTTAAAGGAGAAAGAGAAAGATTTAATGGATTATTTATGTTTAAACTATTTCTATACTTAGTACCTATTCCCAGGTATCCTACTACTGATGCTGTTCCGTCCTTATTTATATCTACTATATTATTTTGATTTAATATAACGTCTTTAACTCTAGTTGAAGAACCTACAAAGAAGATAATTATTGTAAATATAATAGAAATAGCGGGAACAAAAATCCAAGTAAGATCCCTTTTATTAAGCTTTTTAAGAATATAATATAATAAAAAGCCTACAATAACTGCATATATAGCAACTATTCCAACTATTGTTTCAAAACTTACTATTTTTTCAACTGGAACACTATTAGTAATATTATTTGCTCCATAATAAATAGGCATCATTTTTCCATTTTGATATGCTACTAACCTTTTTTCTGTATTTTTAAGTATAACCTTAATAAATTCACTTGCCTTTGATGATGATATAAAAGGTTCTAAGCCTAAATCGAAGGAAGTTATTATTATTTCTCCTTTACCCCTTTTAACAGAATATGCTAACGGAATATTATTAGATTCAATTATAACTTCTCCCTCTTTTATTTCTAAGGTTGAATTAATAAGATTTATGTTTTCTCCTAAAAGATCAATATTTGCTTCTTTATATCCACTAGAAGTTACATTTAAAAATTCTTTATTAATATTTTTAATTGTCTTTCCTTCATTTGCACCAGCAGAAATTACTAATGTTCCACCACTGCTTACCCAGCTATTTAATGCATCATAATGCTCTTTTTTGAAATTTCCTAAATTATAGTTATTTATCAGTATAACATCTAATCCGTCTATATTTAACTTATTATCTAAAATAATATTTTCATCTAAGTTTACATTTTCAATTACAGTAGTGAAGCCATATGTTTTCATATTTTCTTGATATAAAACATTGTTTATATACCCTAAGGCACTTCTATCTTCACTTAAGGTTCCAAGGAAAAAATTATTTTCATTAATTCTTCCCTTTGAAACAAGTTTACTTTTTGTTAAAATAGTATCCTTGCCCCTATTTAAATTAACTTCTATCCTAGCAGAATTTTCAGGAACAATTATAGGTATTATTACCTTTTCACTTTTCCCCTTATTTACTGATATGGACTTAATATAGGCATCATATTTACCAACTTCATTTGTATCGGTTCTAATTTCTACTTCCCCAGTAAAATCTTCCTGCATACTTGTAACTTCAACTTCAATAGGAATATATTTATTAGCCTTAAACTTTCCCTCTATTCCGTGACTTACTTTTATTTCATAACCTTCCTCATTTACATCAGCTTTAACCAAATTTACATTAAAAAATAGCAAAGTTAATATAAATAAAAAAGTAGTTAATATACTTTTCCTAGTTACTTTCCCCACTATTATTCCTCCCTCATATTACATATTCTTCTATTTTATATTAATAGTATAACTTATTTTGCTAAATAACACCTTAACAATTTCTTAATATTCTATTATTTAAATAAATATTATTTTC
>JAAYOT010000234.1 GCA_012520205.1 Clostridiales bacterium | reverse complement strand
ATTTTTCATTTTTCCCCCATAGTTTTATGTTTAAATTCTTACTAATATTTTATTTGTCTGAAAAAGGTTATAGAACCTTTTTCAGTTGTCAGCTTTCAATTTAGTGTGGAGTAGTATTTTAGTGTGGAGGACTGAGTGTGGAGCGTGGAGCGAGATTTAGTTTTCAAGTTTCAGGTTTCATGTTTCAGTTTAGGAAATAATTCAGCTTTGCTGAATTATGGCAAAAGAAAAACTGCTAACTATTGTTAGCAGCTTTTTGAATTCAGCAGAGCTGAATTTATATTTAATTTTAGATTTTCAGTTCACTGAAAATCATCCTACACTGAAAACTGAAAACCAAAAACTGAAAACTGTCAAAGGTTCTATAGAACTTTTGACAAAAAGTCTATTGTTCTTTTGTTTTTTGGATTTCCGAATAGTTCTTGTGGAGTTCCTTGTTCTACTATGTTTCCTCCATCCATGAAAATTATTCTATCTCCAACTTCTTTTGCAAAGCCCATTTCATGAGTAACTACTACCATAGTCATTCCTTCTTTTGCTAAGTCTTTCATAACATTTAGAACTTCCCCAACCATTTCTGGATCTAGGGCTGATGTTGGTTCGTCAAATAGTAGAACTTCTGGTTCCATAGCTAGGGCTCTAGCAATTGCTATTCTTTGCTTTTGTCCACCTGATAATGATGCTGGATAAGCATTTTCTTTATCTAAAAGTCCTACTTTTTTTAGCAGTTCTCTAGCTTTTTCTTCTGCTTTTTCCTTTGAAAGGCCCTTTACTGTAATTGGGGCAATAGTTATATTTTCTAGCACAGTCTTGTGTGGGAATAGGTTAAATTGTTGGAAAACCATCCCCATTTTTTCTCTTACTTTGTTTATATCTGTCTTTTTATCTGTAATGTTTTGACCTTTAAAAACAATTTCTCCCTTTGTAGGTACTTCTAATAAGTTTAAGCATCTTAAAAAGGTACTTTTCCCAGATCCTGAAGGTCCAATTACAACTACCACTTCACCTTGTTTGATGTTTTCATTTATGCCTTTTAAAACTTCATTTTCTCCAAAATATTTGTGTAAATTATTAACGTGAATCACTTACCTTCATTCTCCTTTCTACCCAATTTAATAATCTGCCTAAACTAAATGTTATTATAAAATAGAACACTGCTGCTATTATTAATGGTTCTAAACCTCTATAAGTCTTTCCCCTTACAACATTAGCTGCATACATAAGCTCCCCAACTCCTATGGAAGAAGCAATTGAAGATTCCTTTATTACTGTAACAAATTCATTACCTATAGCAGGAAGAATATTTTTAATAGCTTGAGGAATTATTATTAGTTTCATTGCCTTAAATTGAGTCATCCCAAGACTTCTTGCAGCTTCTAACTGACCTTTATCTACAGCATCTATTCCACCTCTTATGATTTCTGAAACATAAGCTGCTGAATTTAGAGATACTGCAATTATTCCCGCTGTTAATGCTTCTACATTTACACCTAAAAGTTGGTCAAAGGCTACATAAGCAATCATTACTTGAAGAAGCATAGGAGTTCCTCTAATTATTTCTATATATGCTGTTGCTATTGCTCTAAATATATATATTTTCCATATACGAAAGTTTGATCTTTTCATGAAACATAATAATGCTCCAAAGACAACTCCAAAAAATACTGATATAAATGACATTAAGATTGTCCACTTAATACCATTTATAAAATACGGCATACTATCTGCCATAAAACTAAAATCTAAATTCAAATTTTACACCCCTTATATTCAGTTCGCAGTGCAAAGTGCACAATTGATAACGAAACTACTAGCTAATTTCTATATTTTACGAACTAATTTTTAATTCAAAATTCTTAATTAATGTACAATGTAAAATGTACAATGAAGGATGTTTTGCCAAGCAAAACTTTAAATATATTTGGTTTCATCACCTTTTCTTAAAAAACCTTTTAAAATTTTTCCTTTATTCTGCATTTTACATTATTTTATTTCACAAAATTTACTACTTATGTAATTTCTAAATTTTGCAAAACAGTTATAAATTTAAAATTCACAACACACAATCAAAACTTAGAATAAAACTACTTAAAGTTCCTAAACTGTTAATTGTGCGCTGTGAATTGCAATATTTTGCAGGTAAAGTATTACTCGTTGATTCCTTCTGCTAATTTGTTTGCTTCTACTATAAATTCATCTAAAAGACCTTCTTCTTGTATTCTTGCGATTGTTTTATTAACTTCTTCTAATAACTTTGGTGAGTTTTTCTTTAAAGCTATTGCTGAACCGCCTTCTTCGTCTTTTATGCTTTCTTCAATAACAACTAATTCAGGATTGTTTTTAACTATCATTTCTGCAACTGGTAATTCGCAAACTAAAGCTTCAATCTTTTCACCTTTTAATGAAACAACTAAGTCATTAACATTTGATAATAATTGCATTTCAACATCTTCAATGTTTTCAACAGCTAAATCTGCTTGTATTGAACCCATTTGAGCTCCAACTTTTTGTCCATTTAAGTCTGTAAACTTCTTATATTTTTCAACATCTTTAGCTCTTACTATTGCTCCATGTTCTGCAGTGTAATAGATATCTGAAAAATCTACAGCCTTCTTTCTTTCTTCATCTGGGCTCAGACCTGATATAACTAGGTCAACTTTATCATTTGGAAGGGCAGATATTAAAGTATCGAATTTCATATCCATTATTTCAAGTTCTACCCCAAGATCTTTTGCAATTTCTTTCGCTATATCTACATCAAAGCCTACTATTTTATCTTCCCCATTTTCCATTATATGAAATTCATATGGAGCATAGTCTGCACTAAGTCCTACAACTAAAGTTCCTTTCTCCTTAATTTCATCTAATTTATCACCTTCTGCTTTAGCTCCACATCCTGCTAAACCAAAACTCATTATTCCTACTATTGCTGTTGCTAATATTTTCTTAAAGAAATTCTTTTTCATTGTTTT
>JAAYOT010000233.1 GCA_012520205.1 Clostridiales bacterium | reverse complement strand
CCTAAAAGGGGCTCTCTTTTGTGTATAAAAATAAATATAAAGTGAGAGATTAAAACATTGACAACAATATATTAATTGACAATAATTATAATAAAATTTAGAATATAATTAGGAACATTAGTTCGAGGTTAAAATTTTAAATATAGAAAAAAATATATACTATAAAACAGAAAGGGATTTATATTTTATGAAGGATAAAATAATAATAAAGGGAGCAAAAGTAAATAATTTAAAGAATATATCACTTGAAATTCCAAGAGATAAATTAGTTGTTCTAACTGGCTTGTCTGGATCAGGAAAATCCTCTTTAGCTTTTGATACCTTATATGCCGAAGGACAAAGAAGGTACGTAGAGTCATTATCTGCATATGCAAGGCAGTTTCTTGGGCAAATGGATAAGCCTGATGTGGAATATATAGAGGGATTATCTCCAGCCATATCTATTGCACAAAAAACCACTAGTAAAAATCCAAGATCTACAGTAGGAACTATAACAGAAATATATGATTATTTAAGACTTTTATATGCAAGGGTTGGAAAGCCGTACTGTCCTAAATGTAAAA
This sequence comes from Clostridiales bacterium, assembly GCA_012520205.1. Taxonomy (GTDB): domain Bacteria; phylum Bacillota; class Clostridia; order Clostridiales; family Clostridiaceae; genus Clostridium. Next base: position 6,562 of record JAAYOT010000233.1, on the reverse strand, counting down.
TACCAATTGAACAACAAACAGTGGATCAAATTGTAGATAGAGTCATGACCCTTGAAGAGAGAAGTAAAATTCAAATATTAGCACCTGTAATCAGAGGTAAAAAAGGACTTCATGAAAAAATTCTAGATAAGATGAAGAGAAGCGGGTATGTAAGAGTAAGGGTTGACGGTTCTATTTATGACTTAACGGAAGAAGAAATAAACCTAGATAAGAATAAAAAGCATGATATTGAAGTGGTAGTGGACAGAATAATTGTTAAAGAAGGTGTAGAAGGAAGATTAACAGATTCAGTTGAGGCAGCTTTAAAACTTGCAGAGGGTATAGTAATTATAAATATAATAGGTGGAGAAGATATAACTTTCAGTGAAAAGTTTGCCTGCAAGGAATGTGGTATGAGTATAGATGAAATTGAGCCAAGATCATTTTCCTTTAATGCTCCTTATGGAAAATGCGATCATTGTGATGGGCTAGGCTCATTAATGGAAATAGATGAAGATTTAGTGATTCCAAATAAAGATCTAAGCATAATGGAAGGTGCCATTGCCACTTGGGGAGAAGGAAGATTAAAAGAAGATTCCTGGACTTATGCAATTTTACAGGCCTTAAGTCATGAGTATGATATAGATTTAAAAAAGCCTGTTAAGGAATTAAGTAGAGAAGAATTAGATTTAATTTTATATGGTACTAAAGGTAAAAAGTTAAAAGTTACCTATGTTAGGGATGGAGTTAAAACACAGTATAATTATGCTTACGATGGTGAAATAAATTCGTTAAAGAGAAGATATATAGAAACAAATTCTAATGATATAAAAGGGCATATAGAACAGTATATGGGAAATAATGCTTGTCCAAAATGTAAGGGAGCAAGATTAAATAAGGAAGCATTAGCTGTTTTAATAGGGGATAAAAATATTTATGAATTTACAACTCTTTCAATTAAGGAAGAACTAGAGTATATAAATTCTGTAGAATTCTCTGAAAAAGATAAAAAAATTAGTGAGCAAATAGTAAGGGAAATCAAAAATAGGCTTACCTTCTTAGTAGATGTAGGGTTAGATTATTTAGATTTAGCAAGAAGCTCAGGTACTTTATCAGGAGGAGAAGCTCAAAGAATAAGACTTGCAACGCAAATAGGTTCAGCCCTGATGGGAGTGCTGTATATACTAGATGAACCAAGTATAGGCCTTCATCAAAGGGACAATGACAAACTAATAGCAACTCTAAAGAAATTAAGAGATATAGGAAATACAGTAATAGTTGTTGAACATGATGAAGATACAATGAAAGCAGCAGATTATATAGTAGATATAGGGCCAGGAGCAGGAGAACATGGTGGAGAGGTTGTAGTTGCAGGACCTCTAGAAGATGTAATGAACTGTGAAAAATCAATAACAGGACAATATTTAACTGAGAAGAAAAAAATAGAAGTTCCAAAGGAAAGAAGAAAAGGAAATGGTAACTTTATAAAAGTTAAAGGTGCAAAAGAAAACAACTTAAAAAATGTAAATATATCAATACCACTAGGAACTTTAACAACAGTAACAGGTGTCTCCGGTTCAGGAAAAAGTACACTGATAAATGAAATTCTTTATAAGGGGTTAAGTAGAATAGTAAATAAAAGCAAAAATCCAGTAGGAAAACATAAAGAAATATCAGGATACGAAAATATAGATAAAATAATAGATATAGACCAAAGCCCTATAGGAAGAACTCCAAGATCAAATCCTGCTACTTATACAGGAGTATTTGATATAATAAGAGATCTATTTGCTAGTACAACAGAAGCTAAAATGAGAGGATACAGTAAGGGTAGATTTAGTTTTAATGTTAAAGGTGGAAGATGTGAAGCTTGTTCTGGAGATGGTATAATAAAAATAGAAATGCAATTTTTATCTGATGTTTATGTTCCTTGTGAAATATGTAGTGGAAAAAGATATAATAGAGAAACACTAGAAGTAAAATATAAGGGTAAAAATATTGCTGATGTTTTAAGTATGACAGTAGAAGAAGCATTAAAGTTTTTTGAAAATATACCAAGAATAAAAAATAAGCTTGAAACATTATATGATGTAGGGCTTGGATATATAAGATTAGGTCAGCCTTCCACTCAGTTATCAGGAGGGGAAGCTCAAAGAATAAAATTAGCTACTGAGTTATCAAAAAGGAGTACAGGAAAAACTCTTTATATCCTTGATGAACCGTCAACAGGTCTTCATATAGATGATGTAAATAGATTAATAGAGATACTTCAAAGACTAGTAGAGTCAGGAAATACTGTAGTAGTTATAGAGCATAATTTAGATATAATAAAATGCGCAGATTATATAATAGACTTAGGACCAGAAGGTGGAGATAAGGGTGGAACTATAGTTGCAACTGGAACTCCAGAGGAAATAATTAAGGTAGAAAAGTCTTATACAGGTAAATATCTTAAGAAAATCCTAAGATAATTATAAGATTAAGGTAGTTGTTATTTTTATTTAAGTATTTTAATATATAATGATAGTATAATAACTAATTTGAGGTGAAAAAATGGATTTTTCGAAGATTATAAGACTGGTTTTTGGAATAGCATTTATAGTAATACTTTATTTCATTATTTTTTATGCATTAAAGATAATGTATAAGGATGTAAAAAGTGGTGGAAGAAAAAGACCAAGTTCTACTAGAAGAAGTTATGGAATAGAAGTAGTTAGTGTGGGAGAAAATGCAAACTTAGAAGAGGGATCTATTTTATTACTAAGAGATATAATTACCATAGGTAGAAAAGAAGGTAATACAATAAGACTTAGTGATCAATATGTATCTGGAAATCATGCTGAAATTAAAATTAAAAATAACGAAATAATTATTAGAGATTTAAAAAGCACTAATGGTATTTTCGTCAATGATGTAAGAATTAAAGAATATTTTAAACTAAGAGCAAATGATAAGTTTAGAATAGGTAGTGCAATATTCAAAGTTATTAGATCAGATAAGAATTAGGAGTATAAATATGAATACATTGAAGTTAGAAAAAAGAGTACTTAAATTAATTTATTTATTATGTATTTTAATATTTACTAACCTGGCACTACTTGAAAAGCCTCTTAACAAAAATGCAATTTTTATAGGATTAGGACTTTGCCTTATAATAGGGTTTTCTCATTATTTAATAAGAAGATTCTATCCAGGAGGAGATAAATTCTTATTTATATTTTCAAGTATATTAGCAGTTGTTGGGGTGGCTGTACTTTTTAGAATAGACCAAAGTATGGCAATTAAACAATTATTGTGGGTAATACTAGGAATAACTGCTTACATAGTCATTTCGGTGGCCTTACCTAACATAAGTAAGTTTGCAGATTACGAAAAAATATATATGATTATAACTCTAATCTTTATGCCAATGGGATTACTTTATGGCCTTATATTTAATGTTGAAACTAATGGGGCAATGAACTGGGTTTATTTTGGCCCCTTTGGATTTCAACCTTCTGAATTTGGAAAAATATCCTTAATATTATATTTAGCTTCTTCCTTAAAGGACTACGAAAGCAAGAATAATATAAAGGCAGATTTTAAACAACTTATAATACCAGCCCTTATTGTAATGTATTCCTTAGTATGCATGGTTCTTCAAACAGACTTAGGATCTACACTAATATTCTTTGGTATAGCAGTTACTATGCTTTATATAGCAACTTCTAAGAAGAAATATGTGTTTACATGTCTTGGGCTTTCTGCAGTAGGAGCTATAGGTGCTTATGGGGTCTTTAGCCACGTTAAGCGAAGAGTTATGGTATGGCTTGATCCTTGGAAATATGCAAATGATGAAGGTTATCAGATAGTGCAAGGTTTATATGCGATAGCTTCAGGTGGATTATTGGGAGTTGGACTGGGAAAAGGTTATCCAGATTTAATATTTGCAAGTGAAAGTGACTTTATCTTTGCAGTAATATGTGAGGAATTTGGAATGGTATTTGCAGTAGGAATTATGATACTATACTTCCTTTTATTTTATAGGGGGATTAGAATAGCCTTTGTGACTAGCGATAAGTTCAGTCAGTTATTAGTAGTTGGACTAAGTACCATGATAGCATGTCAAACTTTAGTTATAGTAGGAGGAATATTTACTGTAATACCACTTACAGGTATAACCCTACCTCTTATAAGCTATGGAGGAAGTTCAATGCTTTCAATGTTCTTTGCACTAGGAATGTTACAAAAGGTATCAGAGGAAAATTAAATAAGGAGGAAGTTATGAATTCTCTAGCAAAAAATGTAAAAAATGTAATGATAATATTTCTCTTTTGTTTTATAGCATTAATATCCTATATAGCATATTTTCAAGTATTCAAGGGACCTGACATAGCAGCAGATTCAGGTAATAAAAGACTTTGGGCAAAAAGAAATGAAGTAATAAGAGGAACTATTTATGATAGAGATGGAAATCCTGTAGCTAATAGTACAAGAATTGATGAATATAATCAAAGCAGGAATTATGAATATGGAGATTTATATGTTCATGCTTTAGGTTATATAGATGAAAGATATGGTCTTACAGGACTAGAAGAAGAATTTGATGATGAACTGTCAAATTATAATGGTTTTACTAATAACTTTAGAAGTTTATTAAAGGATTTTGATTTAAAAAGCATTATAGAAAATAGAGATGAAGAAAAAGTAGGAAATGGTATAGTTACAACCCTAGATTATGATCTCCAAAGGGTTGCTTATGATGCTTTAGGAGATAGAAAGGGATCAGTAGTTGCCTTAAATCCTAAAACAGGTGAAATTCTTGCCATGGTTTCTAAACCAACCTATGATCCAAGTAATTTAGAGGGAGCAATGGAGGCTGCTAATAGTGGAGAAGACACTGAAAGCAGGTTGTTAAATAGGGCAGTATACGGCATATATCCCCCTGGATCAGTTTATAAAACTGTAACTTTAGCTGCAGCAATTGAAAATGATCCAGCTATAGTTGAGAGAATCTTCGATGATCAAGGTAAAATTACCTTTGAGGATGGAGCAGAACTTAATAACTATTTAAATCAAGCCCATGGGAACATAGATTTACAAATGGCCTATAGAGTATCAAGTAATGTTGTATTTGCTACCCTAGCTATGGAAATGGGTAATGAAAAATTAAAGGAAGTTTCAGAAAGATTTGGATTTAATGCAAGAATACCAGGAGTAGGTGTTTCTATATCTCAAAGCAATTTTCCAACATTAGAGGAATATGAATTAGGTAACATGGCTCAAAGTGGAATTGGTCAAGGAAGTGTTACTGTAACACCTATGCAGATGGCAATTGTGTCAGCAGCAGTAGCAAATGATGGTGTTCTTATGCAGCCTAAGTTGGTGAATAAAATAGTTGATAAAGATGGAAATACAATAAAAGAAATAGAAAATAAGGTGTTAAAGAGTGATGTTATATCCCCAGAAATAGCATCTATTGTAAAAGAATATATGGGTTATTTGGTGTCCAATAACATATATAGATGGCCTTATTTTGATGGTACAAATGCTGGGGGTAAGACTGGTACAGCAGATTATATGGAAGATGGGGTAGAAGCTATACCTCATGGCTGGTTTATATCAATAGCACCAGTGGATGATCCTACAATTGCCGTTGCAGTTATAGTTGAAAATGGAGAAAATGGAGCAGGCTCAGCGGCAGATATTGCATCACAAGTGGTTAGCCAAGCGGTTTTAAACAATTAAAAATTCAAAATGCAAAATGCACAATTTAGGTGGATTTTCAGAGGGCTGAAAATCTACAAATATATATGGAGATAATGAACAACCTTCTTTGTTCATTATCTCTTTTTTTGTTTGGAATAGATATACCACTATTCTACATTTATCATCAATTATCCTTAGCTATTATTAACTGATTGGACTTATAATTCATATATTAAAATGTAAAACTCTTTAAATTTAAAAATACAACAGAAAAAATTAGGATTAAGGAGAAGGATATATGTTTAGGTTTGAAGAATTAAAGGTAGATGGATGTTATTTAATAACCCCTATGGTTTTAATGGAAGATAAATGTGATTTTATAAAAATTTTTAATAATACACAGTTTAATATTTATGGATTAAGTACAGAATTTAAAGAGGAATGTTATGCAATTGCCAAACCAGGCGTAGTTAGAGGAATCCACTTTCAAAAACCTCCAGAAGAACACGATAAATTAGTTACATGTTTAAGTGGTTCAATCCAAGACGTTGTGGTAGACTTAAGAAAAAACTCAAGAACATTTGGGAAATATACCATGGTAGAGTTAAACGAAAACAATAAGAATATTATATATATACCAAAGGGCTGTGCCCATGGTTATTATATAAAGGGAGAAAAAACTGCTATAATCTACTACAAAGTTACAAAACCATATATCTTAGAATTAAGAGATGGAATACACTGGTCCTCACTAGACATACCTTGGGATTTTCTAGGTAAGCATGAAGTTGAAGTAGAAGAAGAAGATAAGACATGGCCAAAATTCGAAGATTTTCAATCACCGTTTTAGCAAAGCCTTACCAGTTTTCAGTTTTCAGTTAACAGTTTTCAGTTT
>JAAYOT010000232.1 GCA_012520205.1 Clostridiales bacterium | reverse complement strand
TTATCAATGATAACTGTTACTGTAGGTTTTCAATTCTCACAAGAACTGCATCTAGCATTTCTTGATATTTTACTCTTTTTTCTTTTTCTCCATTTATTACTGCTTCTGGTGCTTTTGATACGAATCCTTGGTTTGAAAGTTTTTTATCTATTCTTAGAACTTCGCCTTCTAGTTTTTTCTTTTCTTTGTTTAATCTTTCAAGTTCCTTTTCTCTATCAACTAAGTCTAGTAGAGGCATAAATAATTCCCCACCTTTAGTTACTAGAGATACTGCATTTTCTGGAACCATAGCTTTGTCTTGAATGAATTCTACTTCTGAAGCTGAACCTAATTTTTCAATATAGTGAACTCCGTTATTGAAGGCATCTTTTGCTTCATTATTAGTATATGCAATAACCTTTGCCTTCCTTGATGGTGGTACATTCATTTCAGCTCTTACATTTCTAAGTCCCTTAATTGCTTCGATGATGAAGTCCATATCTTTCTCTGCCTTAGGATTATTAATTTCTTCTTTGAATTCTGGCCATTGCGCCATAACTATTGATTCTCCATCAGTTAATGTAGTATATATTTCTTCTGTTATAAATGGCATTACTGGGTGAAGAAGTTTAAGTCCTGTTGTTAAAACTGTGTAAAGAACATTGTAAACAATTCCCTTAGCCTTTTCGTCATCACTGTATAGTGTTCCCTTAGATAATTCTATATACCAGTCACAGAATTCAGTCCACATAAATTCATAAACCTTTTGAAGGGCAATACCAAGTTCATATTTTTCCATGTTTTCAGTAACTTCTTTAACTAAGGAATTTGTTCTTGATAGTATCCATTTATCTGCTAAGCTATAATCTTTGCAGTCTTTATACTTATCCATTACTTCTTTATCAAGGTTCATCATAACATATCTTGATGCATTCCAAATCTTATTAGCAAAGTTTCTTGCCGCTTCAACTTTTTCTGGAATATATCTAATATCATTTCCTGGTGAGTTTCCTGTAACAAGCATAAATCTTAAGGCATCTGCACCGTATTCTTCAATTACTTCTAGAGGGTCAACACCATTACCTAAAGATTTACTCATTTTTCTTCCTTGGGAATCTCTTATAATTCCATGAATTAATACAGTATCAAAAGGCGTTTCTCCCATGCAGTTAATTCCTTGGAATATCATCCTTGCTACCCAGAAGAATATAATATCATAACCTGTAACTAATACATTAGTTGGATAGAAGTATTCTAAATCTTCAGTTTTATTTGGCCAACCTAGTGTTGAGAAAGGCCATAATGCAGATGAGAACCATGTATCTAATACATCTTCATCTTGTTTTAAGTGACTTGATCCGCACTTAGGACATTTTTCTGGTGCTTCTGTTTGAACTATTAGTTCATTACAGTCCATGCAGTACCAAACCGGAATTCTATGTCCCCACCATAATTGTCTTGAAATACACCAGTCTTGTATATTTTCCATCCAGTTATAATAAATCTTATCAAATCTTTCTGGAACAAATTTAGTCTTGTTAGTTCTAACAGCTTCTATAGCAGGTTTTGCTAAAGATTCCATTTTTACATACCATTGTTGTGATATTATTGGCTCAATTACTGTATTACATCTATCATGAGTTCCTACATTATGAGTATGAGGCTTAACCTTAACTAGTAATCCTAATTCTTCAAGGTCTTTTACCATTTGCTTTCTAGCTTCATATCTATCTAAGCCCTTATATTTTCCTCCAAGTTCATTAATAACTCCTTGATCGTCCATAACCCTAATTTGAGGAAGATTATGTCTTTGACCTACTTGGAAGTCATTTGGATCGTGAGCAGGTGTTATCTTTACAGCTCCTGTTCCAAATTCAATATCAACATAGTCATCTCCTACTATTGGGATTTCCCTATCTGTTAATGGAAGCTTGATAGTTTTTCCAATTAAGTCTTTATATCTTTCATCATTTGGGTTTACTGCAACAGCTGTATCTCCAAGTAAAGTTTCTGGTCTTGTTGTAGCAATTTCTAAATTGCCGCTTCCATCTGCTAAGGGATAATTTATATGCCAGAAGTAACCATCTTGTTCTTCATATTCAATTTCTGCATCTGATAAAGCTGTTGAACATTTTGGACACCAGTTAGTTATTCTATTTCCTCTATAAATTAATCCTTCATTATATAGCTTAACAAAAACAGTTCTAACTGCTTTGTTTAAATTTTCATCCATGGTAAAGGCTTCTCTTGTAAAGTCACAAGAAACTCCCATTTTTTTAAGCTGATCTCTTATAGTTCCTCTATATTCATTAGCCCATTCCCATACTTTTTCAAGGAAGGCTTCTCTTCCCATTTCTTTCTTTACTAGCCCTTGTTTTAATAATTCATTTTCAACTTTAACTTCCGTTGCAATAGAAGCATGGTCTTGGCCTGGTAACCATAAAGTTGCAAAACCTTGCATTCTCTTAAATCTTATAAGCATATCTTGAAGTGTATTATCAAGTGCATGGCCTAAGTGAAGTCTTCCTGTAATATTTGGTGGAGGCATCACTATTGAAAAAGGCTTTTTATTTTTATCTATTTTAGGTGTAAAGTATTTTTTTTCTTCCCATTCCTTATAAATTCTTTCTTCAAAGGATTTAGGATCATAAGTTGTTGCTATATTTTTCTTTTCTGACATTATTTTATCCTCCTTATAATCTATCTATAATAATATTAATTTAAACAAAAAAAGAGCCTTCATCACAAAAGGACGAAGACTCGCGGTACCACCTTTTTTCCTACTAATAAAATTAATAGGCTCTTATATATTTAACGGTTAAGATAACCGTCTTTACTTACTAAAATTTCAGTAAAGATGCTCAAAAGCTACCTTCAGGATATTCCATATAGAAGGCTTTCAGCTAGTAACCTTCCTCTCTTTTATACTTCCTATTCCCTACTCCTCTTTATCAATGCTCAATTATTTAATTATTTCTAATATTAATATATAATATTTTTCTTGTCAACATTTGTTAAGAAATTATTCTTCTATCCACCTGATTTTTTCTATAAATTCTTTAACATATTCTTCACTCATATCTGGATTAATAGTATTTTCGTTAGTAATAGTTATTATTGACATTGCTATTGCATATTTTACTGTATCTTTAATAGATAAATTATTCATATAACCATAGCCCACACCAGCCACAAAGGAATCTCCTGCTCCAGTAACATTTTTCACTTTTATTGGCTCTGTTCCAATCTTCCCTTCTTCGGTGCTTGTCTTATAATAAATACCTTCAGCATCTAAACTTATAAATACATTTTTTACCCCTAAAGATAAGAAGAAATCTGCTGCCTTTCTTAAATCATCATCACTTTCTATTTTAAAACCACATAAAGCTTCTGTTTCAATTCTATTTGGTTTTATTGTATGAAAGTACTTTATTAAATGTTTTATTTTTTCAGCCTTAGTAGCTGAAACCGGATCCAAAATAAACTTTGTTTTTTGGCTAAAATTCATTAATAAATATTCTAAAAGTTTTGGGTTATCAGAATCTACTATTACATATTCTGCATTTTCAATAATTTCTGCTTTTGAATCAATAAAGGAAGTTTCCATCTTATTTAAACTTTCCATATCTACTATAGCAGACTCCATTTCTCCCTCTTCATTTAAAATGGCCATATATGTTGGAGTACACTCATCTTTAAGTATTAATGAATGTTCCATGCAATAACCTATTTCTTTAGAGTTTTCTAATATATGCCTTCCATTACTATCTCCACCTAAAATTGAAATAAACTTAGTTTTTACATTTACCCTTGCTAAATTTTCTGCTATATTCCTACAAACTCCACCCAAAGATATTTTTATATTTCCTGGTATTGAATCTCTACCATGATATGACTTTTTGCTAAAGCCAATAATATCTACTATGGATGCTCCTAAAACCAATATATAAGGACTATTATTATACATATTATCTCTCCTGATCTTTATACTCGAAAAATAAAAACATAGGACTATTATATTAAAAAATTCAAAAAAAGCAAAGAACTTTTACAAACTTTGTCGAATTTTATAAGTTCCTTCTTTGAATATTAACTATTTATAATGTCAAGAATAAAAATATGCAGTTTTACATAACTAGGAGGTTACTATGGGCAATTTTACTGAAGGCAACAATTACTACAATAAAAGAGATTATAAAAAAGCTATTGCTTCCTATAAAAAAGCTATTGAAAAGGGGGAAAGTACTACCTGTGCAAATTATAATTTAGGAGTTTGTTATATTAAATTAAAAGAATATGATCTTGCAATTCCATATTTCAAAAAGGCTATAAGCATGCAAAACGAAAGCAAATATTTCTTTAATTTAGCCTATTGCTACGCAATGAAAAATGAAATAAAAAAAGCCCTAATTAACTTTAACATAGCCTGGGCATTAGATAATACAGACGAAGACTGTAAGAAAGCCATCGAAATAATATCAAAAAAGAATAAAAAAGCACAATAAAAAAAAGATTGCCATGCAATCTTTTTTAGTTTGGAGTGTAGAATTATTACAAACTGAAAACTATCTAAAATTCTCCTGCAATTTCTGCATTTAAATGATCTCTATAAAAATCCTCATTGTCAAAGTAATCACCAGCCATATAGAAGGTTGGATCTACATTAATCCAAATTCCTTCATCTTCTAGGTAAACTTGATTCCAAGCATGGGGCCCGTAAGTTATACCATCAAAAGCTTCTCCTGTAATTATTCTACTTTTTAAATTTGCAGCTTTTGACATTGCGGTAAAAAGGCATGCATAATCAAAGCATATACCCTTTCTTGTATTAAAGGCCTCTATTGCTCCGCTATTATTGACTCCTTCTTCCCCAAGAACCTTCTTTGCCTTTTCAAAATCATAAGTTATATTTGAACCTACCCAAGCATAAATTTTTCTAGCCTTTTCCCTATCGCTTTCAGAACCCCTTACTATTTCTTTTGCCTTTATATTTATTTCATCATTAGATCTTACTCCTTCTTCTAGGGTTACACCATTGTAATAAACTATAACATTTGCATTTCTAGGAAGATGTTCCTTAAAATCATCATAAGATAAAACTGGTTTATTTATTGTAATTATATTTTCCAAGGAATTATATCCATTGATGTTTTCAAAAATTTCAATCCTATTATTTAAGCCCAAAGTTATATTATAGGTACTTACAATAATAAAGATCATAAGGATAATAACTAATCCCTTCAACAATCCAAAGAAGCTGGAAAAAACAACTATTCCAAATTTCCCTGTTCTTTTGCCTTTATATGGACTTACAATAATATTATTTATAACTTTTAAAATAAAATAAATAATATTTTGAACAAACATAAATACTATTCCTAGTATAATAACTTTAAATAAAATATTATTTAATTCTTCTGTACTAAAATAAGCACTTAAGGTTTGTAAAAAAAACAGATATATTTTTTCCAAGTTAAGTATAAGAATAAAAAAGGCTAAAAATATAGAAAAATAGTAAAATAGTTTATTTACTGAATCCTTTATACTTTTATCTTCTAAAGAAGATTTAATACTTGATATAATTGAAAGTAATATAATTACTCCACATATAATATAAGAAATATTTCCTTGCATTAGGACTCTCCTTTTTATTAATAAAAATCATCCTGCTTTAATAGCTTTTTAATAACTTTTGAAGCTATATCATAACTATAGCCCTTTGAAAGTATAAATCTATATAATTTTTGAGATAATTTATAGTTATCATTTTCTCGTTTTCTTAAGATATTGTATTTTTTATTAGCTAAATTATAAGCAATGTCCTCTTCTTCATCACTATCTATTTTAGCAATTTCTTTTTCAATTAGATTATCATCTAATCCCTTTCTTAACAAATCATATTTAATTTTTTTCTTTCCTTGAGATTTTGATTTGTCTTTAATATACATTTTAGCATAATTTTCATCATTTAATAAATTATATTCCTTTAAAAAGGAAATAGTTCTATTAATTGTTTCTATATCGTATTCTCTTTTTAATAATCTCTCTCTAATTTCCTTCTCTGTTTTATGAGTTCTTTCTATAATTCTTAAAGCGGCACTTTTGCATTTCATATAATTATCTTCTTTTGCAGCTTTTTTTATTTTTTCTATATCTACCTTTTCTTTAAGCTTTATTCCTTCTTTAATTAATACTTCCCTACTTAAAGAAAAAGCATATTCATCATCTATATAGATATTTACCCTATCTTTATTTCTCTTTTGCTCTTCTATTTTAGTAATAATATTCAATTTATCACCAACCTTCAATGTCTTTAGTTTAAGATTTAAGTATATGAATTGTAGGATTATTTAAAACGGTGTTAGCTGTTTCTTGAATTTTATTGATATCTAGCTTATCGAGCTTTTCCATATCTTTTTCAAATTCAAATAAATCTTCATTATCTAACCCTTGATGGAGCATATAATTACAAAGCTCAGAAGGATCTTCTAAAGTTGATATTACAGCAGTTCTATGAACCTTCTTCATAAGAGTTAAATCTCTTTCGCCAATTTCTAAATTTCCTTCCTTCACATCTAAAATAGTTTTATTAATTGCCTTCATTGCAGCTTTTACATCATTTTCAGAAACAGCAGTATATATATATAAAGTCTTAACATTATTTGTCATATTTAAACTTGTATATATATCATAAGCAAGTCCCCTCTTTTCTCTAACCTCTCTAAATAAAAGAGAATTTGAACTTTCACCTAACCTATGATTTAAAATTTTAAGGGGCAATTCTAATTCTTTTTTTAAATTATCAAAAGTATATAAATAAATAATAGTATTTTGTTCTATATTACTTTTAATAGTTGTAAAAGTTTTTTCAATATTTTTTTCTTTTACTATTTCCTTTACTGTTATGTTTCTTTCTTCCCATTTAGAAAAATATTTTTTTATTTCATTTAATGCTTCTTCATGACTATATGAAGACACCATAGCAATTACAGTATTATTAGGAGTATAGTATTTCTTATAAAAATTTAGTAAATCTTCTCTTTTATATTTCTTTATATTTTCTTCAAGACCAGCCACATCAAATTTAAGAGGACTTTCATTAAATGCACATTCATTTATTCTTGTAAAACTAAAATCCTCTATATCATCCTTGCTGCTTCTTATTTCTGATAAAATAACTCCTCTTTCTTTTTCTATTTCTTTTTTATTGAAGGAAGAATTAATAATCATATCTCCTAAGATGTTTAGGGCATTTGTAATTTCCTCTTCTAGGCAGCTTATTGTATAAACTGTTGCAGTATAATCTGTATAGGCATTATACTCTCCCCCTAAAAATTCCAGCTCATCATTTAATGTTTCATAATCCCTATTTATTGTCCCTTTAAAAAGCATATGCTCAATAAAATGGGCTATTCCTTTCTCATTCATATCTTCATATAAGGATCCTACTTTTACACCTATATTAATTGCTGCAATTTTTGTATCCTTCTTTATTGTTAAAACCTCTAAACCATTCTCTAAAAAATGCCTCTTTACATCAAAGTTTAATTTAAACATATTGCTATCACCTATATCTACTCTCCAATATTTTAATTTTATTTACTATTATACTATTATACATAATTAATCTTTACCAGAGAAGCTTTGACACTTATAATAATTATAAAGAAATTTTTATGGAGGGCTTTTATGAAAAAGAATATATTAATTATAGAAGATGAAACTAGAATAAGATTTCTGCTTAGGGATTATTTTTTAAGAGAAAATTTTAATATTATTGAAGCTTCTGACGGAGATGAAGGGCTAATCTATTTTTTTAATAATAAAGTTGACCTAGTTATTTTAGATATTATGATGCCTAAAGTTGATGGTATAACTGTCTTAGAAAAGATAAGAAAAATTTCTACAGTCCCAGTAATATTACTAACAGCAAAGGGGCAGGAAGAAGATAAACTTTTTGGTTATGAAATGGGAGCTGACGACTATATAACAAAACCTTTTTCACCTAAAGTCTTAGTTGCAAAAGTAAAAGCTCTCCTAAAGAGAACCTCGGATGAAGAAACCTTTTCAGGTAAAAAGGAATTTAAGGGATTAACAATAAATAAATTATCTCATGAAGTTAAAGTAAATGGAGAAGTAATAAACTTATCTCCAAAGGAATTTGAACTTCTTGTTTATTTGTCTGATAATTCAGGAATAGCCTTATCTAGAGATACCATTTTAGATAATGTTTGGGGAATTGATTATTACGGAGACATAAGGACTGTAGATACAAATATTAAGAGACTTAGGGAAAAGCTTAAAGATAAAGCTTCTTACATTGTAACTGTAAGAGGAAGTGGGTATAGATTTGAAGAAAAAGATAGCATTTAGTATATCAAGCAAATTATTTATTATAACCTCTTCCTTAATTTTTATTCTCTTAATATTTAGCATGATTTTTCAAAATTTATTTTTTGAAGACTTTTATTTAAATAAGAAAGTTAAGGATATGATAAAAGAAACTAAAAAATTTAGCGAGCTTTATTCTTATCAAGTATCAAATGAAAATATACTTACAGAAGCTCTATTTAGGTTTGAACAAAATACGAATTCTAAAATAGCACTTCTTTCCCTAGACGGGAAGTTTAAGTTTTTACCTAACTATGATAAGAATAGTGATGATTTTCAAACCTTAACTTATTTCTGTGCTGAGCTTATAAATAATAGAGATCTATTATATGATGTATTAGAAAGCGGTAAATCTACAACTACAATATTTGAAAATGAATTTACTAAAACCACAAAAATTGGCACACTAACCCCTATGTCATTGAATTCCTTTAATGATTCAATAATTGTAGCTGTATCATCCATGCATCCAATTAGGGAAGCCACAGATGTAATAAAGGAATTTTACATATATCTATTTCTTGGTTTTTTAATATTAGGATTAATTTTAACTCTAATCTATGTAAATTTAATTACTAAACCCCTAGTTAAAATAAATAAAGTTGCAAAAGGTATGTCTAACTTGGATTTTTCAGTTAAATGTGAAGTGCAATCTGATGATGAAATAGGGAACCTTGCTACTACCCTAAACTTTTTATCTTCCTCCTTAGAAAGATCCTTAGAAGATTTAAAACAAAAAAATATAAAACTTCAAGAAGATATAGAAAAAGAACGTAAAATCGAAGAACTAAGGAAAGATTTTGTAGCTAGTGTATCTCATGATTTAAAAACTCCTATAGGTATAATCGAAGGATATGCTGAGGGCTTAAGAGATGGTATTGCAACTGGTAAAGATACCGATATATATTTGGAAACTATAATAGATGAAGCTAAAAAGATGGATAAACTGGTTACTAACATGCTTGAACTATCAAAACTTGAGTCTGGAACTACTGAATTACTTTTAGAAAATTTTAATATTCTAAGATTGATTCAAAAATTAATAAAAAGATTTTCTTTAGAATATGCATCTAAAAATATTAACTTAATACTAAACACTAACTTAGAATATTGTTATGTAATTGGTGATAGTTTCCAATTAGATCAGGTGATGACTAACCTTCTAAGTAACGCCTTTAAATATACAAATAATAACGAAGATGTAATTATAGAAATTAACACTACAGAAAGTATAGTAGAAATATCAGTAGAAAATAAAGGTGCTCATATTCCTGATGATGAAATAGAAAATTTATTTAACAAGTTTTACAAACTAGATAAATCTAGAAGTAGATTTCAAAATAAAAACAGTAGCGGCCTTGGTCTTGCTATTGTAGATAGAATCTTAACCTTACATGAAAGTAAATTCTCTTTATTAAATACAGAGGATGGAGTTAGATTTACATTCACATTAAAAAAGGGCCTAGAACCAAATCTTGAAGAATAGTTTTATTCTTTTAATCCCTATAATGCAAAAATTATTATTTTTAATTTCTTGTATTATGGGGATTTTTCTATGAATAACATAGGATCTTTAAACAAATAATAATTGTGGGCAAGGTGGTGATAAAATGGGCAATTCTCAATATAATAGAAATAAAAATGATAAAAGTAATGTTGGTAAAAATAGAAATACCAATAATAGAGATAAAGGTAATAATCAAGTAAAATCAACAAATAATCAAGACTAACATTATGGAAAAGAAAACTTCCAGTTATGAAATAACTGGAAGTAAAAAATACTTTTTTTAAAATTTATATTTCTAATTTAATCTCTAGTCATATACCTTTTAAATAGTTCATCTGCTATTTCTGGATCAGATTCCTTTAAATCATTTATGTAAACAAGAGCACTACCCTTATAATCTTTTTCTTCCCCAAGTAAAATAACTTCATAGCAACTTCTTAATATGTTTACTATACAATTTTCAAAATGGTTTTCCTTACAGCTTTTACAAACCTTAAGAATATCTACAACTCCATTCATAATATTGTTGGTATCATATACTCTTGTATCTGTAATAGGAATATTTTCAAATCCATTCATTACATATGTAACTTTATTAATCATACACTCCTTTATACATTCAGTACCATAACCAACTAAACAACCTTTTCTGTCACATTCTCCACATATATCTTCTGATAAGCAGCAAGGGCTAAGCTTGTCCACAAGTCTACTAAAATTAATATCATTAAAGGCAACTGCCATATTGCATCCTCCTCTATCTTTCATTTTTTTACAAATATCGATCCATATTATACCACACTTTTATTGCATAATAATAAATAATTATTAAATTAATATTCTGTTAACAAAAGCTGCTAATTACATAGGAAAGGACTTTATACTTTCCTCAAAATAATTAGCAGTTACTTGATCTCTCTTCCTATATTAGCAATTTTTTAAAAATTCTTAATACTTTTTTTCCTGTTAAACCCCGCTTAAATTTATATTTGTTTTTTATTACTTATATGATATTATAATTCTATCCGACTTTTTATATTTTTTGCTAAATAATTCTAATATCTACTACTTTAAATACTCATTTGTGTTATAATTAACAAAGAGGTATTTAAAATATACATTAATTAAGGAGGTACAAACATGATAAATGTTAAAGAATTTATTGACAAAAATTATACACCCTATTATGGAGATGATAGTTTCTTAGCTGGTCCTACTGAAAGAACTACTGAACTTTGGAAAAAAGTATTAGAACTAACAAAGAAGGAAAATCAAACTGGACCAATAGTTGATGATGAAGTTATAGCTTCTATTACTTCTCACGGCCCAGGTTATATAGATGAAAACCTTGAAGTTATAGTAGGTCTTCAAGCAGATGAACCATTAAAAAGAACAATGATGCCTTTTGGCGGAATAAGAATGGTTAAAAAATCAGTTGAATTATACGGCAAAAAATTAGACAAGAATGTTGAAGAATTTTTCACAAAGTATAGAAAAACTCACAATGATGGTGTTTTCGATGCTTATACTCAAGATATTAGAAACGCAAGAACTACAGGATTAATTACAGGACTTCCAGATGCTTATGGTAGAGGAAGAATTATTGGTGATTATAGAAGAGTTGCTCTATACGGAGTAGATACTTTAATAGCAGAAAAAATTAAAGAAAAAGACTCAATTACTACAATTAATGAAGAAACAATTAGACTAAGAGAAGAATTATCAGAGCAAATTAAAGCTTTAAAGGAATTAAAAGAGCTTGGAAATATTTATGGCTTCGATATATCAAGACCTGCAGAAAATGCAAAAGAAGCAGTACAATGGGTATACCTTGGATACCTTGCGGCAGTAAAAGAACAAAATGGTGCTGCAATGTCTCTTGGAAGAGTTTCAACTTTCTTAGATATCTATATTGAAAATGATATTAAAAAAGGAATATTAACTGAAAGTGAAGCACAAGAATTAGTAGACCAATTTATTATCAAACTTAGAATAGTTCGTTTCTTAAGAACAAAAGAATATGATGAATTATTCAGCGGGGATCCAGTTTGGGTTACAGAATCTATTGGTGGTATGAATAACAATGGAGAAACTCTTGTTACAAAAACATCTTATAGATTCTTAAATACACTTTATAATTTAGGACCTGCTCCAGAACCAAACTTAACTGTATTATGGTCAGAAAAGCTTCCTCAAAACTTTAAGGACTTCTGTGCTAAGGTTTCAATTGATACAAGCTCTATCCAATATGAAAATGATGACTTAATGAGACCTAAGTTTGGAGATGATTATGGAATAGCTTGCTGTGTTTCTGCTATGAAGATTGGAAAGCAAATGCAATTCTTCGGAGCTAGAGCAAACTTAGCTAAAGCTTTACTATATGCAATCAACGGTGGTGTAGATGAAAAGAAACCTGTTCACGTTGTTCCTGGTATAGAACCAATAACAGATGAAATTTTAGATTACGATAAGGTTCTTCAAAACTACAATAAGGTTATGGATTGGTTAGCAAAAACTTATGTAGATGCTTTAAATATCATTCACTACATGCATGACAAATATAATTATGAAAAGTTAGAAATGGCTTTACATGATAAAGATGTAGAAAGAATATTAGCAACAGGTATAGCAGGACTTTCTGTTGTAGCAGACTCTTTAAGTGCTATTAAACATGCTAAAGTAAGACCAATTAGAAATGAAGAAGGAATCGCTGTTGATTTTGAAATCGAAGGAGACTTCCCTAAGTATGGTAATGATGATGATAGAGTTGACAACATTGCTATTAAGATTGTTGAAACTATAATGAATAAGATAAGACAACAAACTCCTTATAGAAATGCTAAGTTCTCTCAATCAATTTTAACTATAACTTCAAATGTTGTTTATGGTAAGAAGACTGGTTCAACTCCTGATGGAAGAAAAGCTGGGGAACCTTTTGCACCTGGAGCAAACCCAATGCATAACAGAGATACTAACGGAGCGTTAGCTTCTTGCTTATCAGTTGCAAAAATACCTTACGATGATTGTGAAGATGGAATATCTTATACTTTCTCAATAGAACCAAATTCACTTGGTAAGGAAAGAGAAACAAGAATAAACAATTTAACATCTCTTTTAGATGGATACTTTAAAAATGATGGACACCACATTAATATAAACGTATTAAACAGAGATACTTTACTAGATGCTGTAGAACATCCAGAATTATATCCTCAATTAACTGTAAGAGTATCTGGATATGCAGTAAACTTTGTTAAATTAACAAGAGAACAACAATTAGAAGTTATTAGCAGAACTTTCCACAAAAAAATGTAGAGGTGAAACGATTATGACAAAAGGAAGAATTCATTCAATTGAAACGATGGGATTGGTAGACGGCCCAGGTATAAGGACAGTTATATTTTTTCAAGGCTGCCTTTTAAGATGTTCCTATTGTCATAATCCTGATACATGGAATATTAATGGAGGCAATGAAATAGATGCGAAGGACTTATTAAAAAAAGTCCTTCGATATAATGCTTTTTTTGAAAAATCTGGTGGCGGAGTTACTTGCTCTGGAGGGGATCCTCTAATGCAGCCTGAATTCTTGCTAGAATTTTTTAAACTTTGCAAGGAAAATAACATTCATACTACCTTAGATACTTCTGGCGTAGGTTTAGGGAACTATGCAGAAATATTAAAATATACTGACTTAGTTCTTTTAGATGTAAAACATTATGAGGAATCTGAGTATAAAAAGATAACAGGAAGATCAATGGATAGTTATAACTCCTTTGTAGAAGAAGTAAGGAAGGCAAATACACCTCTATGGATAAGACATGTAGTTGTACCTGGAATAACAGACGATGAAGAACATATTAGAAATTTATCTAATTATATCAAGTCAACTTTTAAGAATATTAAAAAAATTGAACTTCTACCCTATCATACTATGGGAGAAGAAAAATATAAGAAGCTTGAAATTGACTATAGACTAAAAGGATTAAAACCAATGGATAAAGATAGATGCCAGGACTTAGAGAAAATTTTCTATAATGATAGCATCTAACATAAATATAAGGAGGATTGTACCATCTATTATAAGATGGTACAATCCTCCTATTTTTATTTCAAATGACTATTTTATTGAAAAAATGATATTATTTTTCCTATTAATATTCCGAAAACTCCAAAATCAGCATCACTAAAGGTTGAACCTGCAAAGCCTAAATCTCCTAATACCGGCATTAACAAAGCTGGCAAGAAGGTAATTAATTCTTCTGCTCTTTTTTCTGGGTGATTATATAAATATTCTGTTCCTTTTAAGGTATTTTCCATTTCAATAACTCTTAATCCAAACTCTTCTTTTAATCTTTTCTTACCTTGCTTATATCTCCATAGGATATTTTCATCACCAGCACCACCCCAAGATAAACTTACAGTTGCTACCTTATCTCCCCTTTTTAGCCCTAATGGTTTTATTAAATTTAGCATAGCCCTCTCCCCTTTATATTCTTGTATTAATTTTCCAAATATTATATCATACTTTCTTTGCTTAGTATAACTTTATAATATTTTATATAAAAAATAAAAAGATAGGGAATTAGTGTTTTATTACACACACATTCCATATCTTTTCATATTTATTTATCTTCTAAATTTAAATTTCCTAGTAAGGCTGCAAAAGGATTGTTATTAAAATCTTCTGCTTCCTTTTTCATTTTCTTCATTATATTATTAACTTCTCTTTTATTTACTTTAGCATTTTTATCAAATCTTTTTTCAAATTGTGATGCTTTTTCTCTAAAGTTACAAGTAGATCCTGTACAAACATATATCTTACCTTGACCTTGTCCCCTAAGCTCAAGTTTTTTCTTGCACTCAGGACATCTAACATTTGTAAGTCTTGCTAGGTTTTCTCTATAACCACATTCCCTATCTTGGCATACAAGCATTCTTCCATTCTTACCTTTAACCTCAAGAAGGTATTTACCACAGTTAGGGCACTTCCTTCCTGTTTGGTTATCATGAATAAATTTACTATTTTCTTGTTTTATTGCTTCTACTAGGGCAATGGCATAATTTCTCATTTCCTTCATAAAGGCATTTGGATCTTCTTTTCCCTTGCTTATTTTATCTAATTTATTTTCCCACTTTGCAGTTAATAGTGGTGATTTTAACTCTGCTGGCACTAATTCTATCAACTGTTTTCCCTTTGAAGTTGGAACTATTTCCTTACCTCTCTTCTCTATAACAAAGGAATTAAATAATTTTTCTATAATATCTGCCCTTGTTGCAACTGTTCCAAGGCCTCCTGTTTCATTTAGTGTTTTAGCTGCGTCCTTTGAAACTGCAATATATTTATGGGGATTTTCCATAGCTGATAAAAGGGTTGCTTCATTAAACCTTGCTGGAGCTGTAGTTTGCTTTTTAACTAAATTAACTTGTAAAATTTTAATCTTATCACCCTTATTTAAAGTAGGAATCTCCTGGCTCTTTTCCTCTTCATTTAAATTATCTTTTTCATATAGCTTCTTCCAGCCCTTACTTTTTGTAATATTACCTTTAGCAGTAAATGTTTCCCCATTTACTAATACCTTTAAATTAGTTTGTTCATATTCATAAGGAGGAAGCATTACACTTAAAAATCTCTTTACTACTAAATCATAAATATGTCTCTCCTCACTACTTAAGTTAGCTGTATTTCCTCTTTCTTCTGTAGGAATTATAGCATGGTGATCACTTACTTTGCTGTTATCAACAAAGTTTTTATTTGCTTTTATCCCTTCCTTAAGTAATTTTTCAGCATAAATTCTATATTCACCTATTCCAATGGCCTTTAGCCTTTCAGGAATTGTTCCCACTATATCCGAACTAATATATCTTGAATCTGTTCTTGGGTAAGTTAATAATTTATGATTTTCATAAAGCCTTTGCATAATATTAAGAGTTTGTTTTGCAGAATACCCCCAAATTTTATTTGCATCCCTTTGAAGTTCAGTTAAATCATAAAGGGCAGGTGAATATTTCTTTTTATTTGACTTAGTTATATCAACTACTTCACCATCATGACCTTTAACTTTAGCTGCTAAGGAATCAGCAAATTCTTTATTAAATATTGAAGAATTGCCTTTATTATTTACCCAATTTAATGTAAAATTATTTCCTTTAAGATTTAAAGTATAATAGTCTTCTGGTTTAAAGTTTTTAATTTCTTCTTCCCTATCAACTATCATAGCTAGGGTTGGAGATTGAACTCTTCCTGCAGATAATTGGGCATTATATTTACAAGTTAAAGCCCTAGTTGCATTAAGTCCTACTATCCAGTCAGCTTCCGCCCTACATACTGCCGCCTTATATAAATTATTATATTCTCTTCCATCCTTTAACTTTTTAAAACCTTCTAATATGGCTTTATTTGTTTGGGAAGAAATCCAAAGTCTTTTTATTGGTTTCTTTTTTACTCCAGCTTTTTCTATTATCCACCTTGCTACAAGTTCACCCTCACGGCCTGCATCTGTTGCAATAATTATTTCATCTACGTCATTTCTATTTAATAATTTTTTTACTTCATAAAACTGTTTTGAAGTCTTTTTCAAAACAGTAAGTTTCATGTTCTTTGGAAGCATCGGAAGGGTTTCCATTGACCAACTTTTATATTTATCATCATAAGCTTCAGGATCTTGAAGTCCTACTAAATGCCCAAGAGCCCAAGTAACAATATATTTATTTCCTTCTATATGTGTTCTTTTATTTTGATTACATTTCAAAACCTTTGCTAAATCTCTACCAACAGAAGGTTTTTCCGCTAGTACTAGTGATTTTCCCATATTTTAATTCCTTTCTCTTTAAGAGTAATTTTAATTAATATACTCTATTCATAAATTTTTTCTAATATTTAAACTATAACTAATTTACTTCATTATGTAAACCTAATCTTGCGATAGCTTGTATTTGGCAAATATTTTATTTAATGATATAATAACACATAAAATATCTTGGGGGTATAATATATATGGTAGAATTATTAAAACTAACAGCTGATTTTATTAATGATTTACATGATGCAGTTTTAGATATTGTAGAAATTGCTGGATATTCTTTAAACGATAAGCAGCTTCATTTTATTTTTATGGCTCTAATTGGAATAATAATATTCGGATTTACCAAAGTAATATTTGAATGGCTTGCAAAATATAGCATTACAGCTATATCTTTTATTTATTCATTAACAGTTATGATAGTAATAGTTTTTGCTATCGAAATACAACAAAAACTAACTAATAGAGGAAATATGGAGTTTGCTGATATAGCCTATGGGTTATATGGCTTTATATATGTATTCTGTATTTACCTATTTATAAGACTAGTAATCCATTTAATAAAGAAAACATACAATAAATATAAAACTAAAAAATATAAAAGTAATAAAAAAAATTAGAATTTTCTCTCTACTACAGAATGAATTTAAGGCGGTTGAGATATTATTAAAGGTCGAGAACCTGCATAAACACCCTGTTTTATGTATTCTCGGCCTTTCTTTTATCCCCTGTTTTGTGGTAACCTTTCGGTAAATAGTGCCCACTATAAAGGCTATCTGCTCGAAATTTGCATCCTTATTTCACCTCTTCTTCATCTGTCAAGGTTATACGAACATCAGCATCATATAGATTTAATAAAAGTCTATTTTCAATTCCTCATTATTATGTCAACTCTTAAAAAAAGGACTGTATCTTAGCTTTACCATATACTTTAACCTGTCAAAATCACTCATCCCTTTAATTTATTCAAATTTTGGTCAAATAGTGCAATGACATCAATGTTTGAATGATAATTTGATATTACTCCTCCATCCAAGAAAAATTAAGGGGGTATAATAAAAAAATGAGCTTTTAATTAAATCGAAAGCTCATTTTTTATAAACTACGCAGTAGTTTCAACCTTAATTGTGCTTTTGAATTATGAATTGTGAATTGAAAAGTGCATGGCACTTTTATATCATTCCTCCATCAATTCTTATTATCTGCCCCGTTAAATACTTACATTCATCATTACATAAGAAAAGAACTGCTTTTGCTATTTCTTCTGTTTCTCCAAATCTACCTATTGGTATTTCATTCTCTAATTCTAACTTATCCTCTTTACTTAAAAATGCGTTCATCTCAGTATTTATAGCTCCTGGTGCAATTGCATTTACCCTAATTCCCATAGGAGCTACTTCTTTAGCTAGGGACTTTGTAAATAAATTTATTCCTCCCTTTGTTGTGGAATATAAAACTTCACAGGAAGCTCCAACCTCTCCCCACATTGAAGAAATATTTATTATATTTCCATAGCCTCTATTAAGCATATGAGGTAAAGCATGTTTGCTTAAATATATGGCCCCTAAAAGATTAGTTCCTACTATATTACTTATATCTTCTTCTGTAGAATCCATAAGCAAACCTACAATGGATATACCAGCATTATTTACTAAAATATCTATTTTTCCAAAATTCTCAATAACAAAATCTATAATTTCCTTTGCTTTATTAAAGTCTCCAATATTTCCTTTAATAAGCTTACCATAGCCTCCTAAAGCAATTATTTCTGCTAAAGTATCTTCTGCTCCCTTATCATCTCTTGAATAATTTATTACAACCGTTCCTCCAGACTTGGCTAGTTCTAGAGCAATGGCCTTGCCTATTCCCCTAGAAGCACCTGTAACTAAAGCTATTTTTCCTTGTAAGTTTTCCATTTTATCACCTGCTATTTTAAACAATCTTTAAAAACTCTTTCTGCATTTTTATAAAAAATCTTATCTATTTCTGTGTTTGTAAACTTTTCTTTTAATAACACATCTCTTAACATTCCTATTTCTCCTATATCCTTTATTTCAACTTCATTTTCTATTCCATCATAGTCTGTTCCTAAGGCAATAACATCTATTCCCCCAACATTTCTTATATGTTTTAAATGAGCCATCATAGAATCAATAGTTGAAACCTTTGCTTCCCCTAAAAACCCTGAACAAAAATTAAGGCCCATAACTCCGCCTTTATCTGCTAACTTAACTATCATATCATCAGTTAAATTTCTCGAATGATTTGTTACTGCCCTTGCATTAGAATGGGTTGCTATAAAAGGCTTTTTACATATATCAACTAAATCATAAAAACCTCCATCTGATAAATGAGAACAATCTGGTATTATTCCTAAATTCTCCATTTCAACAACTAATTCTTTTCCCTTATCCTTTAGGCCCATGTCCTTATATTTAAAGTTTTTATTAGGGTACCCTATGCTATTTTCAAAGTTCCAAGTTAATGTGATAAACCTTATTCCTAAGTCATAAACTTCTTTTAGTCTTTCAACTTTTCCTTCTAATACTTCTCCTTCTTCTATAGATAAAAAGGCTCCAATTTTATTTTTATCTCTTGCTTTATACATTTCTTCTAAATTAGTAACAACTTCTATAGCATCAGAATTTTTATTTATTTCTTCCATTAGTTTTTTATTAAGTTTTTTAAATTCTTCGTATGGATTTTCCACTATATTTAATTCTACAAAGTGTGCAAATACTTGGGCTAAAGCTTCAGCTTTTTTTAACTT
Organism: Clostridiales bacterium; assembly: GCA_012520205.1. GTDB lineage: Bacteria > Bacillota > Clostridia > Clostridiales > Clostridiaceae > Clostridium. The sequence goes on along the minus strand of JAAYOT010000232.1, from coordinate 22,957 downwards.
ATTTATATCTACTTTACAAATACTCTCCTTTAATTCTAAGTCTTCATATACTAATCTAAGTGCTGTATCACAGTGTAAATCTATTGAGTTCATTTTAATTCTCCTTTATTCTTTAATCTTTTAAAATAAGCTTCTAATTTTTTTGGTCCATATATTTTTCTTCTTTCTATTCTAAGTATCCCTGTTTCATCGGCCTCTATAACCCACTTTATTAAGGATATATTTCCTTCTTCTATTTCTATAGCAGTCATTGCATAAGGAAGAACACAGCATCCATCGTTAAAGTAAGGTGCTTCATCAGTTTTAGGCATTCTACTATTGTGAGTATGTCCACATATTATCATTTGCTTATTTACTTCTGCCCATTTTTCAAGCCTATTATCTATTTTATTACCTTTTTTATTATTTTTTGCAGGGCTGGTAGGATCATTAAAACCTGCAATTCCATTTAAAAACTTCCATAGATATCTTACTAAAAACCTTGATACTTTCCAATATTTTGAGTTAATTAAATCTAGCTGATGTCCATGAAATACAAAAATAGACTCATTTATTGGCCTAAAGTTAAACTTTATCCCCTCATAGAAGGTTAAACCTTTTATAAATCTTAGAAACTCTCTTCCATAATTATGGCCACATTTCTTTAAAAGTTTATATTGGCTTATATAGAAGTTTTTTTCTCCCTTTATTATATCATGGTTTCCATAAATCATATAAATTCTATTCTCTTCTTTAAATTTATTAAAAATTTCAAATATATCTCTATAGAAATAGGCTATTTCAGTAAAATCATGGTTTTTCCACAATTCATCTCCATCTCCTATTTCTATATAAGTGAAATTTCTTTTATAATAATAGGCCAATGCTGTTTTGTATATGTTTTTATTTTGCATAAAGGAATCAAAAATTGTTCCATCTCCCCTATGAACATCTGAAATAAAAACTAAATTATCCCTGTTATCAAAAGGTATTTTAGGGGCTTCCTTGTACAATTTATATAATTTTTTCATAGACATCTCCATTATAATCTTTTTAATATTCTATTTTATGGCTAATAAAAGCTACTTGTTATAAATATCCATGAAATTATTTTAAATACTTAGATAAAAATATAATTAATTGTACAAACTAATATTAAATCTTTTGAAAGGGGGACATTTAGTGAATTTTAAAAATAAATTTATAATATTCACTTTGGCATTTATTTTAATTTTCCTTCTGATACCCATAAATAAATGCTATCCTTATGAAGATCCTGCTGAGTCGGAACTTAAGGAAGACTTTGAAATTTTGCTGGAAGATTTATTTGCTAAAAGAAATTTAACTATTTTGTCAGCAGATTATGATAATTTAAAGGAATTTTATGATCTTAATATTAAAGTGAGTTTATGGGCCTATGAATATGAAGTTAAAAAGACAGATTACTTAATAAATTGGTCTGAAAAGCAAGCTGTAAAATTTAATAATATTTCATCAATAATTAAAATAAGAAAGGTTAGAGAAAGGGAGCCTGACCTCTTTGGGGTAACCTGTAATGTGGCAACTGAATATAACTATTCCTATGTTGATAGTCCTCATATAAATAATTCCTTTAGGATAGGCACTAATCATTATATAAACTTAAAAAAAGTTGGAGATAAATATATTATTACTAAGGAATGGTATACAGACCCTTTTGCTGATTCTTTAAATAAAAAGAAAATAAAATCTGATGAAATAAGTGAATATATATTAGCTCAAACTAAACCAGACTATACTCCTAACGAAAGAGTTCAAAAATCCATTGAATATGCCCACAAATATTGTGGTATTTCTTATGACGAGGAATTTTTATTTAAATATAATAATAAATATAAAAATCATAATCCTGATGGTGGTGATTGTGCTAACTTTGCATCACAAATCTTACATGAAGGAGCAGGCTTTAAAAAGAATTCAGTATGGAACTATGCAGGTAAGGATGGAACTAAAGCATGGCTCAATGCACAAGGCTTTAAAAATTATTTAATTAGCAGTGGAAGAGCTTCTTATATTGCCAAGGGTTCCTATTCAAAAATTTATAAGGCTGCCTTTAATTTACGCCCTGGAGACATAGTTGCCTACGAGAAAAAAGGTAGAATAACCCATGTTTCAACAGTTACAGGCTTAGATTCTAAGGGATACCCTTTAGTTACCTGTCATAATACAGATAGGCTTTTAGTTCCTTATGACTTAGGATGGAGTAATGATAACATTACTTTTCATTTGATACATGTACACCACTAACCAGTTTTCAGTTTTCGGTTTTCAGGTGTCAATAGGCAGATCATTGTTAGTTTTCAGGTGGCTGAAAAGCTGAAACTATATTTTTAGGTTAGAGTTTTTATTATAATAAAACTCTAACCTGTTTTTTATTTTACTTTAAAATATAATTATCTTTCAAAATTCTCTCCATTATAAATTCTTAATTGTTAATAGTTCTTGCAAATTAAGAAAGCCTGTTAGCTCTTCCCTGTTAACTTTTACCTATTACCTATTATTCCCCCTTACTTATTACTTTTTATTAATTTTGCTATAAAAAACCCTTCCATATATTCATTGGGAATTATTCTTATGGCTTTATAAAGTTCCTCATTATAATTTTTATCTTTATACTTAGTTAAACCCCTTATAGAGTTCTTTATATCTAAATCTATTTTTTCTAATCTTAAATCATTGTATTTATTTAATGCATAATCTATTATTTCTTCATTTTCAAAAGGGTTTATTGTGCAAGTAGAATATACAATAGTACCTCCTGGTTTTAATGCATTATAAGCACTATCAAAGAGCTTTTTTTGCATTTTTGAATGGGATAATATTTTTTTCTTATTCCAAGATAAAAGTTTTTTATTCTTTTTTAAGGTAATTATTCCTTCTCCACTACAGGGAGCATCTAATAGTATTCTATCAAAGTAATTTTTCAATCTTTTGCCAATGGTTCTTCCATCTGAACCTAAAACTATAATTGATGAAGCTCCCTGTTTTTCAATGTTGTATTCTAATCTTTTCCTTCTTATTTCATTCATATCATTGGCTAAAATTGTAGCATTATTATTTATTAAATTAGCAACATATAGACTTTTCCCTCCTGGAGCTGCGCACATATCTAATATTGTTAAGTTTTCTTCTAAGTCTAAAAACAAAGGTGGAAGCATTGAAGATATATTTTGAACATATATTTTACCTTCCTTGTAACTTTCTAAATTCCTTAAAGTTCTTTCTTTAGCCCCCTTAGCTATAAAGGCGTTCTTTACAAAAGAACAATTTACAGCCTTTATTTTATTTTTATTTAACTCCTTCATTACTTCATTTATATTAGCCTTTAATGTATTGATTCTAAAATTAATATATCTTCCCCTAATATAACTAGCATAAATCTTGTCCAACTGCCCATTTGTATATATACTTTCTAATATTTCAATTAGCTCCTCTGGTAAGTTATTTTTAGCCTCCTTAATTGACATTAAACCCCTCCTAAACTTTCATAGTAATATCTTACTTTTGAAAATTTAACATTATGCCGAAGATAAGGTTATTAATTTTTTAATTTATAATAAAATAAAAGGCGAAGATAAATAGGATATGTTCATTTCACATATCCTATTTATCTTCGCCTAGTAATATTCACCACTTTTTAATGTATAATGTAGAAAGGACATTGTGCATTCTGCATTATTTTGCTTCGCAAAATATTAAACATATAAAGGATGATTCTCACATAACTTGCTAACTCTATCTTTCAAAGCTTGGATATCTGGTTCCTTAACTGATAAAGCATCATTTATAATTGAAGCTATTTCCTTCATATCTTCAGTATTAAATCCTCTTGTAGTAACTGCTGGCGTTCCTATTCTTATTCCTGAAGTTATTGATGGTTTTCTTGTTTCATTAGGAACAGTATTCTTGTTTACAGTAATTCCAATAGAATCTAATAATATTTCTGCATCTTTTCCAGTAATATCTTTACTTGTTAAATCTACCAATATTAAGTGATTGTCTGTTCCATTTGATACTATTTTAAATCCATGTTTTTTTAATTCTTCTGCTAAAGTTATTGAATTTAAAACAACCTTTTTAGTATATTCTTTAAAACTTGGATCTAATGCTTCTTTAAAACATACGGCCTTTGCAGCTATTGTATGTATTAATGGACCCCCTTGAATTCCTGGGAATATTGTTTTATCAACTTGCTTTGCATATTCTTCTTTACAAAGGATTAAGCCTCCCCTTGGCCCTCTTAATGTTTTATGAGTTGTAGAAGTTACAAAATCTGCATATGGTACTGGTGATGGATGTTCTCCTGCCGCTACAAGGCCAGCAATATGAGCCATATCTACCATGAAATAAGCATTAACTTCATCTGCAATTTCCCTAAAAATTTTAAAGTCGATAACTCTTGAATATGCACTAGCTCCTGCAACTATAAGCTTTGGTTTATGCTTTAATGCCATTTCTCTTACTTCATCATAATCTATAGTTTCTGTTTCCTTATTCACCCCATAGGAAACAAAGTTAAATAATTTTCCAGAAAAGTTTACTCCTGAACCATGAGTTAAATGACCTCCATGACTTAAGTCCATGCCTAAAACTGTATCTCCCGGTTGAAGAATTGACATATAAACTGCCATATTTGCTTGAGATCCTGAATGGGGCTGAACATTTGCATGCTCTGCTCCAAAAAGCTCTTTTGCTCTTTCTCTAGCTAATTCTTCTACTTGATCAACTATATGGCATCCACCATAATATCTTTTACCTGGATAACCTTCAGCATACTTATTAGTTAAATAAGACCCCATTGCCTCCATTACAGCTTTAGATGCAAAATTTTCAGAAGCAATAAGCTCTATTCCATCCTGCTGCCTTTTTAATTCCATTTCAATTAATTCAAAAATTTCTTTGTCTGTTTTTGAGATTACTTCAAAATTCATAATAACCACCCTTTTCACTTTTTAGTAAAATTATATATAACAATTCTACAATAATCAATTAATATTTTATTTTTAATATTTCTTTTTACAAATTTATATGTATTAATTTCCTTTTTACTTGTATTATTAGTTGTATAATAAGTTTTGCTATAATATTTTTATTATTATATTTTTATCATGGTATAATATATTATAATTTTTAAATGATGGAGTGAAAGTAAAGTTATGGATATGAATGAACTGCTTCATGTAGCCACCTTTGCAGGTAAAATAATTCTTGAATCTGGGGGAGAAACTTATAGGGTAGAAGAAACAATTTGGAGAATTTGCAAGATTTACGGTATTGAAGAAGCAGAAAGCTTTGTTACACCTACCGGAATTATGGTTTCTATCATTGACCAGGGCAGAACCTATTCACTTATAAGAAGAATCTCAAAAAGAACTATTGATTTAAACAAGGTAGATAAAGTAAATTACTTATCACGAAATATTATATCTAAAAATTTATCAGTTTCTGATTTAAAAAAAGAATTAGAAATTATTAGTAATGGCGAAAGATACAGTAAAAAAATTGAAATATTATTTTCCGCCTTTAGTGCTTTTTGTTTTGTTTTATTAATTCATGGTGAACTTAAAGAAGCTATTTCAGCATTTTTTATTGGCTCAATAATAAAACTTGCTTCAAATAAATTTTCGGAACTAGGAATAAATGAATTTTTTATAAACTCTATTTGCGCCTCTATTGCCGCAAGTTTTTCTATTGTATTACAACAATTAAATCTTATTAGCAATATGGACAAAACTATTATAGGATCAATTATGCTTTTAGTTCCAGGACTTGCAATTACTAATGCAATAAGAGATACAATTTCAGGTGACTTATTAGCAGGGTTAATAAGGGCCGCTGAAGCCTTTTTAATTGCTATATCAATAGCTATTGGGACAGGCCTTGTATTGAGCTTTTGGTTTAATTTCTTAGGAGGCCACTAGTATAGGGAAAAAAGCAAAAGTAGACTTATTCAAATATTTACTTTGAATAAGCCTACTTAACTGTGAACCGCAGCCTTTTAACTATCCGCTAGAATAACTATTCTTCTATTGATATAGCTGATACAGGACATCCTTCACAAGCTTCTCTTGTAGCATCTTCATGCTCAGCTGGAATTATTCCTTCTATAGCTTGAGATACTCCAGTTTCTAGTGAGAATACTTCAGGACAAATACCTTCACATAGTCCACAAGATATACATGTATTTTCATCAACGAATGCTTTCATTTATTTTTCCTCCTTAAAAACTTATACAATCATAAGTTTAATATATATTCAATATACATACATTATTAAATAATTATTTATATTTGTCAATAACTTTTATTATTTAACATTTTAAAATAGTTTCTTTTTAATTTTATACTCTAAATAATTCAGTTACTTGAATTATTAGCTTAATTCTGCACTGCGAACTTTGAACTGTAACCTGATTTAAAGTAGTTCTATACCATGTTCTTTACAGATGTTTAAATTCTTTTCATCCCAAAAACTAGCCTGAACTTCACCTATATGAGCCTTATTTAAGAAAAACATACACATTCTTGATTGTCCAATTCCTCCCCCTATTGTATAAGGAAGCTCTCCATTTAGAAGCATTCTATGGAAGTCTAATTTTCTCCTATCATCGTTTCCTGAAACTCTAAGTTGGTAATCTAAAGCTTCTTCATCAACTCTTATTCCCATTGATGATAATTCTATTGCCCTATCTAATAAAGGATACCATAATAATATATCTCCATTTAACTTCCAATCGTCGTAGTCTGGACTTCTTCCATCATGTTTTTCTCCTGATTTTAACTTATCTCCAATTTGCATAATAAACACAGCTTTATGCTCTTTACAAATTGCATCTTCTCTTTCCTTTGATGTTAAATTAGGGTATAAATCCTCTAATTCTTGACTAGTTATAAAGAAGATTTCCTTTGGAAGTTTATTTTCAGCTTGAATCAATTCACTATTTACAAACTTCTCTGTTTCTAAAAAAACATTATATATTGATTTAACTACCTCTTTTAAAGTGTCTAAATTTCTATCCTTTTTATTTATTACCTTTTCCCAATCCCATTGATCTACATATATTGAATGAATATTATCTAATTCTTCATCTCTTCTTATTGCATTCATATCCGTATATAAGCCTTCATTTTCCTTAAAGCCATATCTATAAAGACTTAATCTTTTCCATTTTGCTAAGGAGTGAACTATTTCTACCACCGCCCCATTTGCAAGTAAATCAAATTTTACTGGTCTTTCTACCCCGCTTAAATTATCATTTAATCCACTTTCACTTTCAACAAATAAAGGGGCTGATACTCTTATAAGATTAAGAGCTTCTGATAATTTTTTCTCAAAAAAATCCTTGATTCTTTTTATATTTACTTCTGTTTCGATTAATGTTGTATTACTTTTATAATCCTTTGGTATTATTATTCCTTCAATATTCATCTGAAGTCCTCCTTTTATAAGTTTCAAAATTTTATCTTTTACAAACAAAAAACTTCCATCCTTATATAAAAATATAAAGGATGGAAGTGAATTTCCATGGTGCCACCTTAATTCACTATTATTTCTCAATAATAGCCTCTTCGAGTACAAATATATATACTCTATCACTATAACGGGTGAACCCGGTACTGCCTACTGGTTGTTATCTTTCAGAGTACAGCTCCGAGATGTTATTCAAACTAACTACCTTATTCTACTTCCAGCTATAATAGAACTCTCTGTGAAGGATCATTAATTTTACTTCTTCTCTTCATTGCTTTTATTTAAATTCTTACCTAACTTCTTGTTTAATTTCTTGTTAACTATCTTATCATTATAATATTCAATTGTAAATAGTTTTTCACTATAAAATTTATTTAACAAAGGTATTTATAGTCTTAATTAATTCTTTTAGGGATTCCTGCTCCTTTGAATCCTTCTCTATACCTAAGCAATTATTTGCATAATATTCGATAGTTAAACCACCAACTTTATTTATTGCTGATCTTATTGCAGATATTTGAACAAGTACATCTGGACAACAAACGTTTTTTTCCATCATTCCTTGAATTCCTTTTACTTGTCCCTCAATTCTCTTTAATCTTACCATTATATCTTTTTTTAACTTTTCATTTTCTAATTCCATTGTTAACCTCCCTATATTACTATACCAATACGGGGTATATACTTTATTATATCTAATTCATTTACAAAATACTACAAAATTTAATAATTATTCTTTCTCTTATAAAAAAGATTATGAAATGGGGCTGAATTATTAAAAATTTCACTTATTATGTTACTTTGAAATACAGTATCAGGAAGATCATATATTGCTATGCTTCCCTTTTCCATTAAGCAAACCATATCTGAATAAAAAAAGGCATTACTTAAATCATGTAGAACCATAATAATTGTTTTTCCCATACTTTTTAGTTCTTTTATTATTTTTAGTATTTCCAATTGATAAGAAATTTTCTTAGCTATATCCTTACTTGACATATTAGAGAGTATTTCACCATTTAAAAGAACTTCACCTGAAATAGGTTTCAACAAACTAGAAGCTGTCTTTAAAAGTGTTGTTTTTCCGCAGCCATTTTTACCAATAATAGTTGAAACTGTACCCTTTTTAAACTTAATATTTATATTTCTAATAATCCTACTTTACATGTGGGAGCATCCCTTACTGTAGGAAGTTTTTTTATGAGCGATATTATTTCACAGTTTGAAAAAGAAAATCCTTCTGTTAGTGTTCGTGCATAAATAGATAACTCAAAAAATATTATTAAAAAAATCACTTCCGGAAGTCTAGATATTGCTGTAATAGAAGGTAATATCTAGACAAAAGAGGTTATATCTAAAAAAATTTATGATGATAAAATGATCCTTATTTGTGGCAAAAATCACCTCTTACTTCTAAAAAATCCATTCTATTAGAAGATTTAAAAAATCAGGATTTTGTACTTAGGGAGGAAGGCTCTGGAACCAGAGAATTTTTAATGGACTTTGCTAAGTCAAAGAATATACTAATTGTTCAAAAATGGGTATGCCACAGTGCCGATTCTATTTTAAATATTGTTGCTTCTGAACAAGGCTTATCTATACTATCAAAAGCAACTTTATTACACCAAGATAATATAGTACATATTCCCATAACTGATATAAAATTATATAGAAGTTTTAAATTAATTTATCACAAAGATAAACATATATCTTCTGTTTTAGAAAAATTCATTATAATATTCTTCAAGAATTACGCTTCTTATAGCCTCATATCTTATTTCCCTGCTTACAGCTTGTTTTATTAAGCTTATTTTATCTGTACCATATTTACTTATTGCTTCTAATATTTCTTTTTTCTCTTCTTCATTATAGTATTCTTCTAAGTTTAGGTTAAGGTTTAATGGTCCCTTTTCTTTAATATAATCTGTAATATAACCTAATATTGTTGATATAGACACATCAACTTTATTCGCTATTTCTTCTAATGTATTATTTTCTTTTAATAGATCTATAGCTATTTCATCATCTGTTCTAATATCCCCATTTAATGCTATTTTTCTCTTACCTTTTTTTATAAAGTTAACATTAATATTGTTTTCTTTAATAAAGGTATTAACTACTTCTAAAATACTCTCTCCATATTGCTCTATTTTTTTCTTGCCTATACCTGAAATATCAGCTAGTTCTTCAACAGTTCTTGGGTATCTTCCACTTATTTCTTTTAAACTTCTAACTTTTACTATTATTCTATCTAATACCCCTTCCTTTTTAGCAGCTTCCTTTCTTAAATTCATAAGTTTACTTAATAATTCTTCATTTACTTCTACATTTAAATAAGTATCATTGCTGTTTTCATCAACTATTTCATTTACTATTTTTATATTATTTTCATTAACATATTTTAATATTGCTTCAATAAAAATATCTCCATACTTTTCAAGTTTTACTTCTCCAACACCGGAGATATTAATAAAATTTTCCCTAGTTGTAGGATAATACTTACACATTTCCTTTAATGCCACATCTCCAAAAATAACATAAGGTGGAAGATTTTCTTCTTTTGAAATTTGCAGACGTAATTCTTTTAATATCTCAAATAGTTTATTATCTTCATCATGGATCTTCTTAACCTGTACTTCTTTAAATTCCACTTTAACTTCCCCTTTAATTACTTTAAGAGACTTATTATTTGGTTTAACTACAGGATAAGTTCCTTCTAAATAATCAATATATCCGTGGGCAATTAAGGTATTTATAAAGGTTTTTAATTCTTCCTGGCTATATTCTTTCATTATCCCATAAGTTGTTAGTTCGTTAAACTTAAAACCTAAAACTCTACTATTTTTTGATCCTCTTAATACATCTACTATCATAGAAATTCCAAAGGGTCTTTTCATTCTATAAATACAAGATAAAACCTTTTGTGCATCTATTGTTCTATCAACTATTTCACCCTCACTTAAGCAGCTGCTGCAATTGTTACAATCTTCTTCTAAAATTTCTCCAAAATAACTTAATATATATTTTTTGTAACAGCCATTACTATAAATTAGTTCTTCCATTTGCCTTAGCTTGTTATATTGATTTTGCTTCCTTAAAGGATTTTCTGTGCTGACTTCTATTAAATATTTTTGCGTTTGTACATCTCCTGGAGAAAATAATAAAATACATTCACTTTTATCTCCATCTCTTCCTGCCCTACCTATTTCTTGATAGTAACTTTCAATATTCTTAGGCATGTTATAATGAATTACATATCTAATGTTTGGTTTATCTATTCCCATTCCGAAGGCATTTGTAGCAACCATAATATTAATTCTATCATTAATAAAATCATCTTGATTTATCTTTCTTTCTTCATCCTTCAGACCAGCATGGTACTTAGAAGCTTTATAGCCCTTTGTTATTAGCAATTGGCATATATTATCAACTTCCTTTCTTGTAGCTGCATAGATAATTCCTGATTCATCTTTATTTTCATTAATATATTTAAGTAAATAATCTTTTTTATTCTCTCCTTTTAATATATTAATAAATAAATTTTCCCTATTAAAACCTGTAACATATATTTTAGGGTTTTCTAAACCAAGTAATGTTATAATATCTCTTTTAACTTCTTCCGTTGCTGTTGCTGTAAAAGCAGTTATTATTGGTCTTCTATTTAATTTTTCTATAAAATACTTTATTCTTTTGTAGCTTGATCTAAAGTCATGTCCCCATTGGGAAACACAGTGAGCTTCGTCAATAGCAACTTGCCTTACATCACAATTTGATATAGCCATAATAAACTCATAAGATTCAAGCCTTTCTGGGGCTACATAAATTATTTTATACATATTTTTTTCTATGTTATATATAATTTCATTAAATTCACTAGTAGTTAATGAACTATTTAAAAATGCAGCTTCTATTCCCATAGCCTTAAGGGTATCAACCTGATCTTTCATTAAAGATATTAAAGGTGAAATTACTATTGTTACCCCATCTAAAATTAAGGCTGGTATTTGATAACATAAAGACTTTCCACCACCAGTTGGCATAATTGCCAAAACATCATCACTATTTATAATACTGTTAATTATATTTTCTTGGCCTTTTCTAAATGTTTTATATCCAAAATACTTTTCTAATATTTCATATTTTTTATCTACCATAATACACCCCTCGGATTCAGTTTTCAGTTTTCAATTTTTAGTTTTCAATTCACAATTCATAATACACAATTTCGGATGATTTTCAACGAGTTAAAAATCTATAATAGAATTTTTTTAATAAATAAAAAAGAGGTATTTCTTAAACTTTGTTTTGAAATATCTCCTTTTTGCTTAAAATCATCCTTATTTAATTATAGACCTTTTTTTACTTTTATAGTATAAAATTTTGTATATTATTATAAAGATTACAATTAAAGCTACAATTATTATTGCATATAGCTTAAAAACATCTTCTGGTAACACTTTTATAATTGGATCTGTTTTTTCATCGAAAATCCAGTAGTCATTTTTAAAAAATATTTTATGAAAAATAACAAAGGCCTTTGAAAAATTAGTAGTAATTGCAATTAATAATATGGTAAAGATAGTAATTAATATATTTGCACCATTATTAAATATTTTTACTATTTCATTTTTTTCTTTTTTATACTTTTTTAATAATAAGTAAATAGAAAATATTATTATAGATAAAATAACTATTAAATATATTCCTAAAAATATTTTTTTAACTTCATAAAAATGAAATTCTCCCCCTTCACTCATTATGAAGTTATTAAATTTAAGTTTTTCTATAAAGGGATTTTGTAGATAATTAATAAGTCCTTTATAATCTTCTAGCAACATTTCTTTTGTTATTTTTACTTCCTTTAAAAGATCATACTTATCTATAGCGTAAACATAAATAGACTTAATGTTTAACACAGTAATTACAGATATGCCAACTGTAAATAATGCTGCAATTAAAGATAAAAATAAATCTGAAATTAATTTAAATATTTTTTTCATAATCTTCCCCACTATTTTATATAAAAATATACTCTTAATTTTTATTTTACTATATTTTTATGGTAGATAAAGGCTGTTATTAAAACAGCAAAACTTATTAAAAGATACAGAATTAACATTGGATTGCTAAAGCTTCCTACTAAAGTAATAATAGAACCTAAAGTAGCCAATATAGGATTTATCTTCCCTTTCCATATTCCCTTAACTTCACCTTCAAGGCCCATTTTAAACACTTTAAAATATAGTAATATGTACAATAAATAGTTTACAGCAATGGATATTTCAGATACATCTCCATTAGGCATTAGGTTATATTTTTGTGTTATATAATGAACTACCAGCCAAATTAGTGAAAATATATATGATAAAAGAGCTGATTTTATTGATACTGAAAGTTTCTCATTTATAATACTAATCCCCTTAGAATTAGGTATCATATTTCTTATTGCTAAAGAATAAGGCATCCTTATATAGCCTAAAATTAATCCGTTTAATGTGCCCACTATAGAAATTACAACAAAGGTAATAATTATATTTCCTCCTAGAGGACCAAATATACCATTAGCAGCCACATCAACGTGAGCATCTCCTAAAGCCATTATTTGTTCAGGTCCCACATAGATACTTATGCCAACAAAATATAGGACATAAATTAATACTATAAAAATTGGTGCAATAATTAAAGCCCTTGGTAAATTCTTTTTTGAATCTTTTATTTCATGAGCTATTGAAGTAGATACTATCCATCCATCTAATGAAAAAGCTATAGGTGCTATTGCTGCAAGCCAAGAAATAGATTCACCAATTGGTGAATTATTCAAAGTAATTTCTTGGGTATTACCAAATAGTATTCCTGAAGCTGCAATTAATAATAAAGGAAGAATCTTTATTATAGTTGCTGCATTTTGAAAGAATCCGCCAAGAATTTTAGATAAAATATTAATTACATATAAAAAGCTTGCAACTCCTATTCCTATTAAACATTGTAGCAATAGGCCTCCTTCTATTCCAAGCAATATACAAATGTATATTCCTGTAACCCAAGATATAACTGCAATTAATGATGGGTAATATACAAATGTATGAAACCAGCCAAAAGAACAGGCAACAGACTCATTATATGAATCCTCTGCATATGTAATTATCCCTCCTGCCCTAGAATCTCTAGATGCTAGTTCTCCTATTGTTAAACCTCCAAAAATAATTCCTAGTGCAGCTATAAAAAAAACTATAACTCCTAAAGTTATACTTCCCTTTGTAGCAATTAAAATATTATCACTCTTAAAAAATATTCCTGATCCAATTACAATTCCAACAATCATTGCAATTGAAGTTAATAATCCATATTCTTTTTTCTTCATTTGCCTTTTCCTTCCTTCGATTATTACCAAACAAAATACACTTTTATAATTTTAGCATTTTCTTTTTAAAAATACACTTTTTTTAAACGGTTACATTATAAAATCAATAATAAATCACCACTGCTAAATATTTATATTGTATTTTTTACTTCGATATGTTAATATATTTTTAAATTATTTCAAATAATTATATTACTTTATTAACAAAATGAACCAATATTTATTTTTTTAATATTTAATGTCAGGGGGATATTTATGAACAAAAAATTATTATGCGGTGTTTTGTCGCTAACACTAGGATTATCAGTACTAACAGGATGCTCTTCATCTGGGGCAGGAAATGAAGATGTCATTAAAATAGGAGGACTTGGACCATTAACTGGTGATGCTGCAACATACGGACAATCAGTTAAAAACGGTGCAGAATTATATGTTGAAGAAATCAATAATACCGGTGGAATAAACGGAAAGAAAGTAGAATTAGTATTTGAAGATGATCAAGCTGATCCAAATTCTTCAATGCAAGCATTTAATAAGCTAGTAAATAACGATAAGGTTGTTGGTATAATTGGACCTACTACTTCAGGTGCTGCCCTAGCGGTTGCTCCTAATGCAACTAGCCAAAAGGTTCCAATGATAACACCTTCAGGTACAGAACCTACAATTACAGTAAAAGGTGGCGAATATGTATTTAGAGGATGCTTTGTAGACTCTTTCCAAGGAGAAATGTTAGCTAAGTATGCTAAGGAAAACTTAGGAAAAACAACAGCTGCTGTTTTATATAATGCAGGTTCAGATTATTCAAAAGGAATTGCTGATGCTTTCAAAGCTAAATTTGAAGCTTTAGGTGGTAAAGTTACTGATTACTCAAGTTACAATGATGGAGATACTGACTTTAATGCTCAACTTACAAGCATAAAATCAAATAATCCAGATGTATTAGTACTTCCAGATTATTATAATGTTGTTAGTCTTATTGCAAAGCAAGCTAGAGATAATGGTATTACATCTCAATTCCTAGGTGGAGATGGCTGGGAATCTGAAGAACTTGCTACTATCGGTGGAAATGCTGTAAATGGCGCTTTATATTTAAACCACTACTATTCTGAAGACGAAGATGAGCAAGTTAAATCCTTTGTTGATGCTTATACAGCAAAATACAATGCAGCACCAGATGCATTTGCAGCTTTATCATATGACAGTACTAGAATTTTACTTGATGCTGTTGCAGCAAGCGGTGATTATAGCCCAGAAAAAATAATTGAAGCTATGAAAGCTACTGACCTTGACAGTGTAACTGGACACATTACTTTTGATGAAAATAGATCAGCTGTTAAGAGCGCAACTGTAATTCAAGTGGATGGAGATAATAAAGTTTTAGTTGACAAGGTAAATCCTTAATAACTAACTTATAGAAACAATAAACAGGAGGAGTAGCAATGGAATTTTTACAACAACTTTTAAACGGACTGGCTTTAGGTAGTGTTTATGCTCTCCTAGCACTTGGCTACACAATGGTTTACGGAATTATTAATCTTATAAATTTTGCTCATGGTGAAATTTATATGATTGGAGCTTTTATTGGATATTTTGCATCCACTACCTTTAATTTATCTTTAATACCAACTTTAATAATTGCTATGATTGGTTCAGCTATTCTTGGAATGATAATAGAAAAAGTGGCTTACAAGCCACTTCGTAATTCTCCAAGAATAACACTATTAATTACTGCAATTGGAATGTCACTATTATTACAAAATGGTATGAGGTTTATTGTAGGACCTAATCCTAAACCATACAAAGATCTTATTCCTAATAGCTTTATAAATCTAGGAAACGTACAAATAAATTCTAAAACATTACTAATGCTTGGAGTTTCTGCATTACTTGTTTTACTCCTTCAATTTATTGTATATAAAACTAAAATTGGATTGGCAATGAGAGCAGCTTCTTATGATATAGAAGCTGCATCATTAATGGGAATAAACGTAAACAACACAATTTCTACTACCTTTGCAATAGGATCTGCTCTAGCTGGGATTGCAGGAGTATTAGTTGCAATAGCTTATCCAAGTATAAACCCATATATGGGAACAATGCCTGGACTTAGAGCCTTTGTTGCTGCAGTATTGGGAGGAATAGGCAGTATTCCAGGTGCATTAGTAGGCGGTGTGCTTATTGGATTAATAGAAACTTTAGCTAAAGCATATATTTCAACAAGTTTCTCAGATGCAATAGTTTTTTCAGTATTAATAATAATATTATTATTAAAACCTTCAGGCCTGCTAGGTAAAAAGGCTAATGAGAAAGTGTAGGTGACATATATGAAAGACATTTTTAAAAAGGGTTCTTTTAAGGCATTAATTGCAATTATAGCTGTTTTTGCTTTATTAAATACTCTAATTCAAACAGGAGTAATAAATTATTATTACAGTGGTATTATTAATTTAATATTAATCAATGTAATTCTAGCTGTTTCCTTAAACTTAATAGTGGGTTTTACTGGACAGCTTTGTTTAGGACATGCTGGATTCATGGCAGTTGGAGCTTATATTTCAGCAGTATTAACATTAAAAGCAAATATGCCTTTTGCTTTAGGTATAATAGTTGGCGGTATTGTAGCTTCCCTATTTGCCTTATTAATTGGAATTCCTACATTAAAACTTACAGGAGATTATTTTGCTATTACAACTTTGGCTTTTGGCGAAATAATCAGAGTTATAATAATGAATATGGATTATTTAGGTGGTGCTAGTGGTTTATCTGGTATCCCTATAAAAACTAAATTTCCTATAGCTTTTTTACTAACTGTATTAACAATAGTAGTAATTTATAATATTATTAAATCTTCACATGGACGTGCTATTATTTCAATCCGTGAAAATGAAATAGCTGCCCAAGCTATGGGAGTTAATACCTTTAAGTATAAAGTATATTCATTTGTAATTGCAGCATTTTTTGCTGGTGTAGCTGGAGCCTTATATTCTCACTATATAGGATTCTTACAACCTATATCTTTTGATTATTTACAATCAATTAATATATTAGTTTTTGTTGTATTTGGCGGTATGGGATCTTTATCTGGCTCAATAATTTCAGCTTCAATATTAACATTCTTACCTGAAGCTTTAAGAAGCATAAATGAATTAAGAATGATAATTTATCCACTAGCTTTAATTATATTGATGATATTTAGACCGCAAGGTTTACTTGGAAATAAAGAAATATCTCTAAAGATCTTTAAAAATTTATCTAAAAGGAAGGAGGATTAAGTATGTTAGCAGTTCAAAATTTATCAATAGAATTTGGAGGCTTAAAAGCAGTTTCAAATCTTGATTTAAATATAAATGATAGGCAGGTAGTTGGCCTTATCGGTCCTAACGGTGCTGGAAAAACAACAGTGTTCAATATGTTAACTGGGGTTTACACTCCTACAGCAGGTCAAATTTCTTATGATGGAGAAAGTATAAATGGATTAAAACCCTATGCAATTACAGAAAAGAAAATAGCAAGAACTTTTCAAAATATAAGATTATTTTCTGAGCTTTCTGTAATTGATAATGTAAAAATAAGCTATAATTATAGAGTTAAATATAACCTTTTTGATTCAATCTTTAGAACTAAAAAATTTAGAGAAGAAGAAAAGAAAATACAAGAGGAATCAATTGAACTATTAAAGGCTTTTTCTTTAGACACTAAAAAAGATGAGCTTGCTAAAAACTTATCCTATGGTGAACAAAGAAGGCTTGAAATTGTTAGAGCCTTAGCTACAAAGCCTTCCCTACTTTTATTAGACGAGCCTGCTGCTGGAATGAATCCACAGGAAACTATTGATCTTATGGAAATGATAAATTGGATTAAAGATAGATTTAATATTTCTGTATTATTAATAGAACATGATATGAAGCTTGTAATGGGAATTTGTGAAAAAATTGTAGTTTTAGACTACGGTAAAAAAATTGCCGAAGGTACACCAGAAGAAATTAAAAATAATCCAAGGGTTATTGAAGCCTATCTTGGAGAGGGGGCATAAAATTGCTACAATTAAAAAATATCGACTTATATTATGATGGAATACACGCTTTAAAAGATTTATCAATAGAAGTTAAAAAAGGTGAAATAGTAACTTTAATTGGTGCAAATGGAGCTGGTAAAACTTCTACATTAAGAGCAATTTCAGGCCTTCACCCTATTAAAAATGGTACTATCACTTATAATGGAAAAGATATAAAAAAGGTTCCTGCTAATAAAATTGTAAGTCTTGGCCTTTCCCATGTACCAGAAGGAAGAAAAATATTTGCTAACTTAACAGTTTATGAAAATCTTTTATTAGGAGCTTATTTAAAAAAAGATAAAAAGGGAATTCAAGAAGATTTAGAAGAAATTTATAAAAAATTTCCTAGACTAAAAGAAAGATTGAAACAACAAGCTGGTACCCTATCAGGTGGTGAACAGCAAATGCTTGCAATAGGACGTGCTCTTATGAATAGACCTGATATGCTAATTCTAGATGAACCATCAATGGGACTAGCACCACTTGTAGTTAAAGAAATCTTTGATATTATCAAGGAAATAAATGAATCTGGTACTACTATCCTTTTAGTTGAACAAAATGCTAATATGGCTTTATCTATAGCAGATACAGCTTATGTTTTAGAAACTGGAAAGATTGTATTAAGTGGCAATGCTAAGGAAATAGCAAATAACGATTCTGTTAGAAGTGCTTATCTTGGAGAATAAGATAGTAAAATATAAATAACAATTAAGCGGTTTTCAGTACAAGCTGAGAACCGCTTAATTGTTATTTTTTTATTTTTAAATCTCCCCTTCAAAAAATTTAGAACAAAAAAATTAATATTCATATTTATACTCTAAACTTTTCTTGAATTTTAGTGCACACTTACAAACTTTATCCTTATTATTACATTTATGTTGAATTATTCAAATAACATAGGTTATTATTATTATGGATATTGAAATTAATAAAATATTTTACCATATTTTATATTACGGAGGGGTTATTATGAAAAAAATTTTAGCTACTGTACTGGCTGCATCAGTCTTTACTAGCGCTCTCGTTGGTTGTTCTTCAAATAATGGTGCTAGTGAGGGAAATGGCAATGCTGAAAATACAAGGGATAAAGTTGTAAAGGTATTTCAATTAAAAGTTGAAATAAATGATGCTCTACAGGATCTTGCTAAGAAATATGAAGAAGAAACTGGTGTTAAAGTAGAAGTTACATCTGTTGGCGGCGGTGCTGACTATGGTGCTGCTTTAAAAGCTGAGTTTCAAAAAGGAACTGAACCGGATATTTTTATGATTCAGGGGGCAGGCGACTTAGAGGTTTGGTCTCACAAGGTAGATGATTTAGCTAATGAGAGCTGGGTATCAAATGCTGTTAATGGTACATTAGATACTGTAACGATTGATGGAAAAATATATGGAATGCCTGTTACTACTGAAGGTTATGGATTAATGTATAACAAAGAAATCCTTGATAAGGCAGGGATAGATCCAAAATCTATAGATACTTTTGATGAGCTTAAAGCTGCTTTTGAAACCTTAGATTCAAAAAAGGACGAATTAGGAATAGATAATGTAGTATCCTATACAACAAAAGAAACTTGGGTTACCGGAAATCATACATTTAATATAGCATTAGCAGTTCAAGAAAATCCTGATACATTTGCTCAAGATTATATTGCTGGTAATGCTGACATCGTTAACAACCAAGGTTTTAAGGATTGGATGAATTTAGTAGATTTACTTTGTACTTATGGTGGCGGCGCTGCTTTAGATACTATTGATTATAGTACTCAGGTTGGTAATTTTGCTCTTGGCAAAACTGCTTTCCTACATCAAGGTAACTGGGTTGCAGGAGACCTAAAGGGCCTAGAAGCAGATTTTGATATGGGCTTTGTACCTTTTGCTATTAATAATGACACAAAGGTAAGTGGAAGTATACCTGTTGGAGTTCCAATGTATTGGACAGTAAATAAGGATTCTGAAGTAAATGAAGAAGCTAGAGCTTTCTTAGACTGGATGGTTTCTAGCGAAACTGGACAAAAAGCTTTAGTTGAAGATATGAATATGATTCCTGCATTTACAAACTTTAATGTTGAAACTACTGATACATTAGCTAAATCAATCATGGAATATAACAATGCTGGAAAGACTCTTCCTTGGGCCTTTACAAATCTTCCAGATGGTTTCTCAATGGAAAAAATAGGACCTATCTTCTCTAAATATGCAAAAGGAGAAATTGATAAAACTCAAATGCTTGAAGAAATTGAGGCTATAACTAAGCAATAATCCCAATACTATATATATCCGCAGGGAACTTGTTTCCTTGTGGATACTTTATTATAGCTATTAAAATAGGAGATGATGAGATGAAAAAACACAAAAACAATAAAGGGTTTTGGCTCTTTGTAGGCCCCTCTTTATTTGCACTAATTATGGTAGTTATAATCCCTTTTATAATAGGAATATATTATACTTTTACTAACTGGAATGGTGCTAATCCTAATTATGATTTTGTTGGAATTTCAAATTATATTGGTCTATTTAAGGATACTCAGTTTCTTTATTCCTTTAAAATTACTATAATCTACACTCTTGCAAGTGTTATATCAATAAACCTAATAGGCTTTGGACTAGCTTACTTTGTTACTAGAAACTTAAAAACAAAGAATTTCCTTAGAACTGGATTTTTTATGCCAAATTTAATTGGCGGACTTATCTTAGGATTTATATGGCAGTTTTTATTTAATTCTGTTTTTACCTCTATAGGTAGTAAGCTAGAATCTGTTATTTTATCTACTTCCCTGCTTCAAGAAAGAAACACCGCAATATTAGCAATGCTTATTGTATCAGCTTGGCAATATGCAGGTTATATAATGGTTATTTATGTAGCTGCCCTAGAAAATGTACCTACTGACTTAATTGAAGCCAGTAAAATTGACGGTGCCAATGGAATACAAGTTTTTAAACATATTACCTTACCAATGGTGGCTCCTTCAATAACAGTTTGTTTATTTTTAACTCTTGCAAACTCCTTTAAGATGTTTGACTTAAACTTTTCATTAACACCTCTTAAGACTACAGAAATGCTTGCTTTAAATATTTACAAAGAAGCTTTTGTATCTAACAATATGGGAATTGGTCAAGCTAAAGCAATTATTTTCTTTATATTTGTTACTGCAATTTCATTAACACAAGTTTACTTTACAAAGAAAAGGGAGGTTGAAATGTAATGAAAAATAAGCATAGTAAGCTAAATACATTAAATAGCTATAATTATAAACTTGGAATATTAGAAGTCCTCGGATGGATCTTATTAATTATCTACATGATACCTTTCTATTTAACTTTAATAAACTCTTTTAAATCTAGAAGAGAAATTTTTGCAGATACAACAGGCCTTCCTGCGGAGTGGAGTTTTACTAATTATATAGATGCAATTGAAAAAACAAATATGGGCAATGCCTTTATTAATTCTATTATAATAACTAGCTTAAGCCTAGTAATCATAGTTTTATTTTCATCTATGGCTGCCTGGGCATTAGCCCGAACTAAAACAAGAATGAGTAAAATTATATTTTATATTTTTGTTGCTGCTATGATAGTTCCTTTCCAGGCTGTAATGCTTCCCCTTGTTAAATGGATGAGTACATTAAAGTTAATTGGAAATTATCCAGGAATAATATTTATGTATCTTGGCTTTGGATCAAGCATGAGTATATTTTTATACCATGGTTTTATAAATAATATTCCCCTTGAAATAGAAGAAGCAGCAATAATTGATGGCTGCAGTAAATGGCAGGTTTATAGAAAAATAGTCTTCCCTCTTCTAAAACCTATAACAGTAACTGTTATGGTTTTAAATGGTATATGGATTTGGAATGACTTCTTGCTGCCATTCTTAACTATAAACGGAAAAATTAATACTATTCCTCTTGCCATGAACAATTTCTTTGGAGCCTTTTCTAAACAATGGGAATTAGCTATGGCAGCATTAGTAATGGCTATAATACCAATTGTTATATTCTATTTCTTTGTGCAAAAACATATAATCAAAGGAATTGTTCAGGGTTCTATTAAATAATCTTCATTTATTACTAATAGTAGGATATAATTTATTTATATATACTACTAAGGAGATTTATATGAAAGATATTTTTTTAATATATATAGCTTTAATTAACCTAATAGCCTTCTTTGCAATGTTTGTAGACAAGCGTAGAGCAATCCAGGGTCAGTGGAGAATTAAAGAGTCTACCCTACTTCTTTTTGCAGCTATGGGAGGCAGCATAGGTGAATATATAGGCATATATACTTTTAGACATAAAACTAAACATTTAAAATTTACTTTAGGAATACCCTTAATTATGTTAATTCAAATTTTAATATTTACAAAACTTACTTAATCATTTTTTTCCCAAAATTTATATAGGCTAAGGCTGTTTTACAAACATAATTGTAAAGCAGCCTTTCTCTTTATCTTGAATATAAATATTTATTTAATTTTACTGCTAAAAATGAAGCTACAAAACATTTAATAATATCACCAAGTATAAATGGAACTACTGCTAAAAGTAATGCTTCCTTTATACTATTTTGTAGTATTATAGACATAAGAACTGCCCCAAAGATATAAAGTATCGGCATTCCTAAAAATATTGTTAAAATTAAATATCTTTTTAAATCATTATTTTTTCCTTTTAAGTAACTTATTATTGGTGCAATAATTAAAAAACCTAATATAAATCCCCCGGTTGGTCCAAATATTTTCCCAAATCCAGCGCCTCCTCCTGCAAAAACAGGGAGTCCAAATGCACCTAGTAAGATATAGGCTAATACAACTATAAATGATTTCCTAGGGGTAAGTATTAGTGCTATTAAATTAATTGCTATTGTTTGTCCCGTTATCATTACTGGTGTAAAAGGTATAGGAAAGGAAATGTACGCAGCTACGCAAATTATTGCTATACAAATGGACATTTTTGTTAAATCACTTGTTTTCATTCTATTCTCCCCCACTATATAATATATTAAAATTTCGCAAAATTTTATATAATGTTTTAAAACATAACTTTATAATAATG
>JAAYOT010000231.1 GCA_012520205.1 Clostridiales bacterium | reverse complement strand
TTTCAATTCTTAATTGTTATTATTGACTTCTTTCTATTAATGAAAGCATTTCCTAACATGAGCTACTCTGTCTTTATAACAAACTCATCACCTTCAAGGTCAATAATCACCCTGCTTCCGTATCCTACCTCTCCCTTTATTATTTTTCTTGCTAAGGAGTTTTCTACTGTATTTTGAATGTATCTTCTTAGTGGTCTTGCACCATAAATAGGATCGTAGCCTTCTTTTGCCATTATTGATTTAGCTTCTTCTGTAACCTTTAAGCTAATATTTCTATCTCTTAATCTGTCGGAAACTTCATTTAAGAAAATATCAATAATTTTCTTAATTCCCTTTTCAGTTAAAGGCTTAAACATTATTATATCATCTACTCTATTTAAAAATTCTGGTTTAAACCTTAATTTCATTTCATTCATTACCCTATTTCTTATTTCTTCATCAATAGTATCTTCACCTTTGTTTTCTAAAAGATTGCTACTTCCTATATTAGAAGTCATAATAATTATAGTATTCTTGAAATCTACAGTCTTACCCTTATTGTCAGTTAGACGGCCATCATCTAAGATTTGTAGGAAAATATTAAATACATCGTCATGAGCTTTCTCTATTTCATCAAATAAAATAACACTGTAGGGTTTTCTTCTAACTGCCTCTGTTAATTGACCACCTTCATCATAACCAACATATCCTGGAGGAGCTCCAACTAATCTGGAAACTGAATGTTTTTCCATATATTCAGACATATCTATTCTTATAATATTTTCTTCCGTATCAAAAAGATTTCTTGCTAAGGTTTTTGCAAGTTCTGTTTTACCAACACCTGTTGGCCCTAAGAAGATAAAGGAACCTATTGGTCTGTTTACAGCTTTTAAACCTGCTCTTGCTCTTAAAATAGCATTTGAAACTGAGGTTATTGCTTCTTCCTGACCAATTACTCTCTTCTTCATTTCATCTTCAAGTTTTAGAAGTTTCTCCCTTTCTCCTTCTAATAAATTTGATACAGGGATACCAGTCCACTTAGATAATACAGCTGATATTTCTTCTTCAGTAACTTCTTCCTTTAATAAGGCTCCCTCATAGTTTTCCTTAACTTCCTTTTCTTTTGCTTCTATTTCCTTCTCTAATTGTGGGATTAAGCTATATTGAATTTCTGCTGCCCTATTATAATTGTAATTTCTTTGTGCAGCTTCTAACTCTCCCTTAGCATCATCTAATTTTTCCTTTAACTCTTTTAATGCCAGTATTGAATTCTTTTCTTTTTCAAATTTAGCAGTTAATTCATCATTCTTTGATTTTAATTCTGCTATATCTTTTTCTAAAGCACTTAATTTTTTTCTTGAGCCTTCATCTTTTTCCTTGCTTAAGGCTTCCTTTTCTATTTCTAATTGAAAAAGCCTTCTTCTTATATCATCCAACTCTGTTGGCAGGGAGTCTATTTCTGTTCTAATCATTGCACCTGCTTCATCCACTAGGTCAATTGCCTTGTCTGGTAAATATCTATCTTGTATATATCTATTTGATAATTTTACTGCTGCCACTAGGGCTGAATCTTGAATTCTAATTCCATGGTGAATTTCAAACTTTTCCTTTAATCCTCTTAGTATTGAAATAGAATCTTCAATAGTTGGTTCATCAACTATAACAGGCTGAAATCTTCTTTCTAGTGCCTTGTCCTTTTCTATATATTTTCTATATTCATCAAAGGTTGTTGCACCAATACAATGTAATTCTCCCCTTGCTAATAAAGGTTTAATTAAATTACCTGCATCCATTGCTCCTTCTGTTTTTCCTGCTCCAACTATAGTGTGAATCTCATCTATAAATAATATTATTTTACCTTCGCTGCTTTTTACTTCCTTTAAAACAGCCTTTAATCTTTCTTCAAATTCCCCTCTATATTTAGCACCGGCTATTAAAGCTCCCATATCTAGAGAAAATATAGTTTTATCCTTTAAGCCTTCTGGCACATCACCTTTTATTATTCTGTAGGCTAATCCTTCTACTATTGCAGTTTTACCTACTCCAGGCTCTCCAATTAATACTGGATTATTTTTAGTTCTTCTGGATAAAATTCTAACTGCCCTTCTTATTTCCTCATCTCTTCCAATAACAGGATCTAGCTTATGCTTTCTAGCTAGGTCTGTAAGATTTGTTCCATATTTACTTAAAGCATCATAAGTACCTTCTGGGTCTTGAGTTTCAACCCTTTGATTTCCCCTTATTTCTTTTAAGGCATTCATAAACTTATCCTTTGTAATATTATGCTTATTCAATAAGTTCTTTATATCTGTTTTTTTAGCAGTCTTTATTATTGCCAGCATAACATGTTCTACACTTATATAAGCATCTTCAAACTTCTTAGCTAAATCTTCTGCATTTAGTAATATTTCTTGAATTTCCCTTGTTGCATAGACTCCTGAAGAATTTGCACCTTCCCCAAGGACCTTTGGCATTTTATTTAATACTTCCTTTAGATCAAATTCCAGACCTTTAACATTAACCTCCATTTTAGTTAATATATTAGGTATTAATCCCTCTTCCTGTTCTACTAAAGCTGCAAATAAATGTGTTAATTCAACTTGTTGATGATTATTTCTAACAGCAATTTGACTTGCATCATTTAATGCTTGTTGAACTCTTATAGTCATCTTATCTACATTCATTTTCTCACCTCTATCATTTTAATATTTTTATTTTATTCTATATTTTTATAATAATACAAAGGTCAAAGAAAGTCAAAGACATTCTTCTTTATTTTATTGTGGGTTATAGGATATAATAGTAAAAAAGCTCACATCGCTTTTTTACAATGCACAATTAAGGATAAAGCAAAATTATTTCATTAACTGAAAACTGAAACCTAAAAACTGAAAACTGATAAAAGGAGAGAACTATGAGAAGAGAATATATAAACTACCCTACCGATTTGCCTATTAAAATATCTTATTTAAATATAAAAAACTATCCAATCCACTGGCATAATGCTATTCAAATTATATATGTATTAAAAGGGAAAATTTCTATAAATATTGATACTGATTCCTTTGAATTATATGAAAGAGAAGTTGAAATTGTAAATGTAGACGAAGCTCATAGTATGTATAGTGATGAGGATAATGAAGTATTAATATTTTTTATAGATCCTTATTTCTTTGAAAAATATTATAAGGATATAAATAATGTTTTCTTTTATACAAGTTCCACTGATGATGGCCCTCAGGATGGTGAGGAATACTTACTCCTTAAAGAATTTTTATCTAAACTTTTATGTGAAGTAGTTCAAAAAATTGAAGATTATGATGAAGAAATAGAGACTATTTTAGTAGATTTGCTTTATCACCTTATAAATAATTTTCATTATCTTACTTATGAAAAGGAGGAGTTAAAGGAAAAAACAGAGCAACTGGCAAGGTATCATAGAATTTCTAAATATATTTTTAATAATTATGATACAAATATAACCTTGCAGGATATTGCCAAAAAGGAATTCTTAAGTCCAGATTATTTATCTCATGAAATTAAATATGCAACAGGTTATAGCTTTACAGACTTAGTAAACTTAACTAGGGTTGAAGAATCGGTAAAACTTCTTCTTGATACAGACTTAAGCATCTCTGATATTGCTGATGAAGTGGGTTTTTCACATGTTAGATATTTAAATAAAAATTTTAAAATTTATTATGAATGTACTCCTCTTCAATTTAGAAAGAAACATAAATTAAGTGAAGAGGACTTTGAAAAATCTAAAAAATTTGAAACTTTAGATTTAAAAGCTGCCCTAGAACATCTTTCTAGTGATTTAGAAGACTATGAAAGATTTAATTATGAAAATAAACTTTGGACTATTCATATCAATATGGATAACACTGTAGGATTATTTAATACAGAGTATAGAGAAATTATTAATTTGGAGGATGCCTTTGACTTATTATTAGAAGATAACAAGGATATACTTGAAGAAATTCAGGAAGAGCTCCACTTTACTTATGCAAGGCTTGAAAATATGTTTTGTAATGATATGGGGGTTTTTCCGAAGTCAGATTTTTATAACTGGAACAAGGCTAAAAGCGTTATAGAATTCTTAGATTCTATAGATTTATATCCATTAATATTAATTGATAATCCAAACTTTACTTTAGAAAAATATATTCAAGTTATAGAAAGTTTTTTAGAGTATTTTGATGAAATAGACTATATAGATATATCAAACTTTAAATTCCAATTTACAAGGGTGATATCTAGAGAAATAAAGGATGGCTTAATAACTTTTATTAGCTCTAACTATAATATTAATCTTATAGAAGAGGACTTTATATCTGATAAAAACTTAAACAAAATATATGACACCATTTACATGCTTCCTTTTATTATACACAATACTATCTTTCAAAGAAATTCTTTAAACTTTTTGAGAGCCTATGATGTTTTAGAAAAAGAAACCCGTTTAACCAATGAAGTTTTTATAGGCGCTCCTGGTATTGTTAATGATATGAATATAAGAAAGCCTTCCTACTATGCCTACTATTTACTAAGTAAACTTGGGGAAGAAATAGTTCTATTAGAGGATGGCTGCATTGTAACTAAGAAGGAAGATGAATATTGTATTCTTTTATATTCCTATAGTGAGGATCTTAATGAACTTAAGGATTATAATGAAATTTTTAAGAAAAGAGGAACTAAAAATATCTATAAAAGACGTATATCTTTAAATATACAAAATATAAAAACTAATTCAAGAATTATAACTTATGAAATAAGCGAAAATGCAGGATCCTCTTATAACTATTGGTTAGCTATGGGTTCCCCTGATAGATTAAATAAGGAGGAAAAAGAAATACTTCATAAAGCTTCCTTTCCTAAGATAGAGTTTAAGTATTCAAAGAAGAATCCTATTTTGAATATTATTACTGAGCTTAAGGGATATTCGGCTAAGTTGATATTTATTAAGAAAGCAAGATAAAGACAGTTTTCAATTTTCAATTTTCAGGTTTCAGTTTCAGGCTTAATCAGTGTGGAGTGTGGAG
>JAAYOT010000230.1 GCA_012520205.1 Clostridiales bacterium | reverse complement strand
TCCCTCTCTGTAGAAGATGCACTTAAAATTTCCTGTAATGATGTATTTGCAAAGGTAGGAAATATTATAGGATATGATGAAATGATGAAATATCTTGAAAATATGGGTTTATTTAAGACTGTTCTTAACTTAAAAGGAGATAATAGAAATGAAGCTGCTGGCAGTAAGCCTTCAGTTGAGGATAGTATGAATAATATTTCAATTGGTCAAACTACCATAGTAACGCCAATACAAATGGCTGGCTTATACAATACTATAGTTAATGATGGTATTTATATAAAGCCAACTATAGTTGAGGCTATAATTGATAATGAAGACAATATAATAAAAGAATTTAAAGAAAAAGAAACAAGAATTTTTAGTGAAACAGCAGCAAAATTAGCTCAGAACTCCTTACAAAAAGTTATTTCTGAAGGATCAGGTTTTGAAGCAAAGGTAGAAGATGTTATAGTAGGTGGAAAAACAGGAACATCAACTGGTAATGGAGGCACTAATCATGGATGGTTTGCTGGTTACTTTGAAATGAATAATAAAAAATATACTATCGTAGTCTTAGCTCCAAATATCGGTGAAAAACATCCAGATGGAAGAGAATTAGGTGGAGGAAATACTGGAGCACCAATATTTAGGGACATTGTAAATATATTAACTAAGAATAATTAATAATTCAATAGAGTTAAATTAATTTGAAATTGCCCACTTCATATCAGGGACTGCTAAAGGCAGTTCCTTTTTAATTTATATTAGTATTGTATTAACTCTATATAAAATTCACTTTAATTTAAAAATTCACAAGCAATATTTTAGAATTTCATCATATTATATAATAAGCACTACTAGGAGGAAGTTCTATGTTTTTTTTATCTAACATTATAGAACTATTATGTAATTCTGTATTTTTAACAGGTTATATTACAGGGAATAATACATTTCCAAAACCATTAGATGAAGGAGAAGAGGAATATTATTTAAAACAACTGAAAAAGGGTGACAGAAATGCAAAGGGCGTTTTAATTGAAAGAAATTTAAGACTTGTAGCACATATAGTGAAAAAGTATAACTTTCCTAATAAGGATATTGATGAATTAATATCTATAGGAACAGTAGGATTAATAAAGGCCATAGATTCTTTTGATTCCTCAAAAGGAACTAGACTAGCCACTTATGCTTCAAGGTGTATAGAAAATGAAATTTTAATGCTATTTAGAAATAACAAAAAACAAAGAAATGAAGTATACCTACAAGATCCAATAGGTATTGACAAAGAGGGGAATGAAATATGTTTAATCGACGTATTAAGCAGTGAAAAGGACCCAGTCTTAGAAAAAGTAGAAAGTAATTTACAAATTAAGCAGTTATATAATAAAATAGGAATTTCCTTAACTGAAAGAGAAGGTAAAATACTAAAAATGAGATATGGCCTTGTTGATGGAAGATGCCGTACCCAAAGGGAAATAGCCGCGTTACTAGGAATATCTAGATCCTATGTATCTAGAATTGAAAAAAAAGCTCTCAAAAAATTAAAAAAAGAATTATATAGTAAGTAGAAAAATGAATTAATTTGAAATATAATTGTATTAAAGAAGGAAAAAACACTTTTCATAGAATATTAAAGATATAGAGAGCAAGTAGTAACATGGAGGAAAAAAACTAATGTATGCATTAAAAGATCTATTAATTAAAACCATAGAAATAGGAGCATCTGATTTACATTTAACAGTTGGATTAGGACCAACAGTAAGAATAAATGGTAGTTTAAAGAAAGTAGGTGATCATAAGTTAACTCCTAGTGAACTAAGAGAATTTGCAAAGGAAATACTACAAGAAAAGTATGCTGAATACAATGAAGTTGGAGAAATGGATACCTCCTACTCAGTTTCTGGAATTGGGAGATTTAGGGTAAATATATTTAAACAAAGAAATAGTGATGCTATTGCAATAAGAGTAATTGCATTAAAAATTCCTACCTTAGATGAATTAAAACATCCGAAGGTTATCAAAGATATCTTAAAAAAGCAAAGAGGCTTGGTTTTAGTAACAGGTCCTACTGGTAGTGGGAAAAGTACTACACTAGCGGCAATAATAAATGAAATTAATAATACTAGGGAAGCACATATTATAACTTTGGAAGACCCTATCGAATATCTTCATAGGCATAATAAGTCAATCATTAATCAAAGGGAAATAGGAAAAGATAGTAAGTCTTATGAAAGTGCATTAAAAGCTATATTAAGAGAAGATCCTGATGTTATCCTTGTAGGGGAAATGAGAGACCTGGAGACAATATCCATTGCTATGACAGCTGCAGAAACAGGACACTTAGTTTTCTCTACATTACATACAATAGGAGCAGCAAAGACTATAGATAGAATAATTGATGTGTTTCCACCACATCAGCAGCAACAAATTAGAATACAACTTGCAGCCGTATTACAAGGAGTTATATCACAGCAATTAGTACCTCTTCAAAATAATAATGGAAGAGCTGCTGCCTTAGAAATTATGGTTACAACACCTGGTATTCAAAATTTAATAAGAGAAGGTAAAACATATCAAATAGAATCAGCTATTCAAACTGGTGGAAAATATGGCATGAAAACAATGGATATGGCCTTGGCTGAACTATATAAAAAGGGACAAATAGATTTAGATACAGCTTTAAATTATTCTGTAGATAAAGAAACTTTAAAAAGAATCATAATGCTTTAAAAAACAGAGTATACTCTGTTTTTTTTATAATTTATTTAAATTATTAAGAGGAAATAGAAAAAATTTGTTGAATATATTTTTTAAGAATAGTTTTATATTAAGTAGTTGTTCATTTAAGAATATTTCAATTATTGCAAATTTATTATAAAATTAAGTAAACTGTTGAGTTATTTGAGTTTAGATGATAAAATATAATTGAATTTCATTAAATATAATTATAAAAATAATGACTTTTTTTATAAAAAAATTATAATATTACATTATTTATTATAAAATAACTAAATTTTAATACGACATTATTAAGAGAGAAACATTTATTTGAATATACTAAATTATCGTTATAAACTAATTCTATGATGAAAATTAGTGTATTATAAGTAGATTATAAAACTGAAATTAAGAAGAAGAGAATAAACAAAGTACAAAATTACTAGTAGGTATTTTCTAAAGGAGGAATTATTTTGTTAGATTTCGAAGTGGATATGCAAGAATTAACCAATATTAAGGTAATTGGTTGTGGTGGCGGCGGTGGAAATGCCGTAAATAGAATGATTACAGAGGGCTTAAAAAACGTTGAGTTTATTGCCGTTAATACTGATAAACAAGCATTAATGTTATCTCATGCAAATGTTAAAATTCAAATTGGAGAAAAATTAACAAAGGGACTAGGAGCTGGAGCAAATCCTGAAATAGGTAAAAAGGCTGCAGAAGAAAGCAGAGAAGAAATTGCAGAAGCAATTAAGGGAGCAAATATGGTATTTATTACTGCCGGAATGGGTGGTGGAACAGGTACTGGTGCTGCGCCTATAGTTGCTGAAATAGCAAAATCATTAAACATATTAACTGTTGGAGTTGTAACAAAACCATTCCCTTTTGAAGGAAAAAGAAGAATGAGACATGCTGAAATGGGTATTGAAAACCTAATGAAAGCTGTTGATACATTAGTTATTATTCCAAATGAAAGATTATTAAGTATGGCTGATAAAAAGACTACCCTTTTAGATTCTTTTAAATTAGCAGATGATGTATTAAGACAAGGTGTACAAGCAATTTCAGACCTTATTACAATACCAGGGGTAGTTAATGCCGACTTTGCTGACATAGAAACTGTTATGTTAAATAAAGGACTTGCACATATGGGTGTTGGAGTTGGAACTGGCGATAATAAGGCACAAGATGCTGTTAGACAAGCAATTTCATCACCATTATTAGAAACCTCTATTGATGGAGCTACTGGTGTAATAATAAACTTTACTGGTGGAGTAGATTTAGGAGCTATTGAAGTTTATGAAGCAGCAGATATTGTTAGAGAAGCAGCTGACCCAGATGCAAGTATAATTTTTGGTGCTGTTATTGATGAAACTTTATCAGATGAAATTAGAATAACTGTTATTGCTACAGGATTTGAAGATGATAATAGTAAAATAGTAAATGAGGAACCTATATTTGAAAAAAGAGTTCAAAAGGAGCAACCTATTAAAAGGGAAGCTGAAATTAATGAGCCAAAAAGAAGGGTAGATCCTCTTTTAGACTTTGAAACTGATAGCGTAAATATACCAAGCTTTTTAAGATCAAGAAAATAAGTATGGGACTGCCTTAAGGCAGTCCTATTTTTTTGCAACATATTAATAGTAAAATTATTAATATGTTGTTTTTTATTTTATTTATAAATTAACTGTAATTAAATGTAGCAAATAAGGGATTAAAAGTTATAAGAAAAAACTTTTTTGTGACAAAATTTTAAGAGTATAGAGTTTATAATTAGGTTAAAGGAGGGGAAATTTTGATAGTTTACATAGATATACTTATTATAGAAAACTTTATAATAAATTTATTTCTATTATTAATAACAATGAAATTACTAAGATATGACTATAGTAAAAGAATTTATTTAGCTGCAGCAATAGGAGCCTTTTATACTGTAGTAATTTTTTTAGAAAGTAAATTTTTATCATCAATGATAGTAAAAATACTTATGGCAGCTATAATGGTTATAATATGCCAGAGAAAGATAAGATTTAAAAATACTATAAGAATGGTTTCGGTATTTTTTATAGTATCCTTTATATTAAGCGGTATAAGTTTGGGTTTTTCTTTAATGGATAACCAGTATAGTGTCTTTCAAAACTTCCAAATTAAAAATTTCTCTATTAAATATTTAATTATAGGCACAATGATAGTTTATATAGGATTAAATAGGATACTAGATCTTATAAAAGAAAGAAGCTTAATAAAGAATTTTATTTATGACATTGAGATAAGAGATAATAAAAATATACTATATTTAAAAGGGCTTTTAGATACAGGGAATGCCCTAAGAGAGCCTGTTACAAATTTACCTTGTATAATTATTGAAAATGAATTAATAAATTTATTAGATGTTGAAAATTATGAAAAATATTATATCAGTTATAATACAATCACAGAAAAAGGGAGTTTACAAGGATTCAAAAGTAAAAAAATTAGGATACGTGGTAAAAACAATGAATGGGTTAATGTAGAAGCTATAATTTGTAGCTCAGAAAATAAATTAAGCAAGGAAAATGAGTTTAATGCATTATTATCAAGAGGGGTTATATAGGTGATATTATGATAAGTTTAAGAGTTTTATTAAATCGTATTTTACAGAAGTTAGGATTAATAAAAGGTGAAATTTACTATGTTGGTGGAAGTGATGCTCTTCCTCCGCCATTAAAGAAGGAAGAAGAAGATGAACTAGTGAAAAAACTTAAAGATGGGGATGAATCTATTAGAGATATATTAATAGAAAGGAATTTAAGATTAGTTGTTTATATAGCAAGAAAGTTTGAAAATACAGGAATTGGTGTAGAGGACTTAATTTCAGTTGGAACTATAGGTCTTATAAAGGCAGTAAATACCTTCAATCCTGATAAGAAAATAAAATTAGCAACTTATGCTTCAAGATGTATTGAAAATGAAATACTTATGTACTTGAGAAGAAATAGTAAAATTAAAGCAGAAATATCTTTTTATGAGCCATTAAATATAGATTGGGATGGAAATGAACTCTTACTTTCAGATATTTTAGGTACAGAAAATGATATTGTTTATAACTTAATAGAGGACGAAGTTGATAAGGAATTACTATTCTTGGCCCTAAAAAATTTAAATGATAGAGAGAAGGAAATTGTAAAACTTAGGTTTGGACTTAATGGAACAAGGGAAAAAACTCAAAAGGAAGTTGCAGATATGCTTGGAATAAGTCAATCATATATTTCAAGACTTGAGAAAAAAATAATTAATAGATTAAAAAAAGAAATCAATAAAATGATTTAGTTTGTCTTAGTATAAAAGCTTTAACTCTCGGGGATACTTTTTAATGCAGTATGTTATTACTTCCTAAGGAGTTGATAAGCTTGATGATTAATAAGGTAGAAATATGTGGAGTAAATACATCTAAGTTACCAATTATAAAAGAAAAGGAAAAAAGGGAATTGCTTCTTAAAACAAGAAATGGAGATAAAAAAGCAAGAGAAACCTTTATAAAAGGAAACTTAAGGCTTGTTTTAAGTGTTATTCAAAGATTTAATAACAGAGGCGAAAATGTAGATGATTTATTTCAAGTGGGCTGCATAGGATTAATGAAAGCAATAGATAACTTTGACTTAGAACAAAATGTCAAGTTTTCTACCTATGCAGTTCCAATGATAATTGGTGAAATAAGGAGATATTTAAGAGACAATAATTCAATTAGAGTTAGTAGATCCTTAAGGGATATTGCATATAAGGCATTACTTGTAAGAGATAAATTGGTAAAGGAAAACAATAAAGAGCCTAATATATCTCAAATTGCTAAAGAATTAAATATTCCAAGAGAAGAGGTGGTTTTTGCTTTAGATGCAATACAAGATACGGTATCATTATTTGAACCAATATATCATGATGGTGGTGATGCAATATATGTAATGGATCAAATAAGTGATTCTAAAAATAGTGATGAAAGCTGGCTCGAAAATATTTCAATTAAAGAAGCTATGAAAAAGTTAAATGATAGGGAAAAATTAATTTTGACCTTAAGATTCTTTAATGGAAAAACACAAATGGAAGTGGCCGATGAAATTGGAATTTCTCAAGCACAAGTTTCAAGATTAGAAAAGACGGCATTAAAACACATGAGAAAGTATGTATAGAGCTCTAAGAGAGCTCTTTTAAATTAAATAATATTTTTGGGGGAGAATTTATGGGTTTTTTTGATAATTTTAAATTAGAAGAAAATATACCTACAGAAGATAATGAAAATGAATTATTTTTACATTCATTAAATGCTTTAAGAACAATGGAAGTAATTGATATTAAAACTGGAACTAAGCTTGGCTATATAAAAGATATAGTTGTTGATATCGAAAATAGCAGGGTAGTTTCTATTTTACTTCCAGGAGTTCAAAGAGGATGGTTTAGTAAGGAAGAGGATATTGAAATACCATGGAAAAAGGTTCTTAAAGCTGGAATGGAAATAATACTTATAGATAGTTCAGAGGTGGAAAATTTCAATTTAAACAATAATCTCTAGAAAATAAATAGAAAAACTTGTATAATAAGGGCATAACTTAGATAATATTGAAAGGCGTTGATAAATTTGAGATGTCCCTTTTGTTTACATCAAGAAAGTAAAGTAGTTGATTCAAGATCCACTGATGAAAATAAAACAATAAGAAGAAGAAGAGAATGTTTAAGTTGTGGAAAAAGATATACAACTTATGAAAAGGTCGAAGATATTCCTATATTAGTAGTAAAAAGAGATTCAACAAGGGAAAACTTTGATAAACAAAAAATTATAAATGGTATTATAATTGCATGTCAAAAAAGACCAGTATCAAGACAACAAATAGAGGATATTGCAGAAGAAATTGAAAAAGAAATATCTAATAAGATGATAACAGAAATAGAATCAAAACAAATTGGAGAAATGGTAATAGATAAATTAAAAGATATAGATGAAATTTCTTATGTAAGATTTGCCTCTGTTTATAGGGAATTTAAAGATATTAATACATTCTTAGAAGAAATTAAAAATTTAATATCAAAAAATAATAATTAAATAAGATTATATAGGAAAAAGAAGAAGGTTGTAAAAAATCTTCTTCTTTTTCCTATAGGCTCTATCCTTTTAGTTAAAATTAGGTTAAAAAAAGTTTGTAAAAATAGAAATTAGTAGTATAAAATGTTAAGATTATATTAAAAATAGATTAAAAATTATGAGGTGACCTTATGAATAAATTAACACCAGTAAATTTTGAAAAAAAAGAAGACTTTTTATTATATAAATTAGGAAAAATAAATATAGTATTTTCTACTGCAGAAAAAGGCAGAAGTTTTAATAGAAATACAGAAGAAGGAGTTAAGCACTTAAATAGTATAAAAGAAGAATTTAATTTAAAAAATATAGTATATTTAAAGCAAGTTCATAGCAATAAGGTTTATAAGTATGAGAATAATGATATAAATGACTATGAAGGGGATGGAATAACTACAAATGAAAAAGATGCAGCCATTGGAGTATTTACAGCAGATTGTGTTCCCATAATAATAGTTAATGAAGAAAAAGAAGCT
The DNA here is from genome assembly GCA_012520205.1 of Clostridiales bacterium. Taxonomy (GTDB): domain Bacteria; phylum Bacillota; class Clostridia; order Clostridiales; family Clostridiaceae; genus Clostridium. The sequence goes on along the minus strand of JAAYOT010000230.1, from coordinate 2,955 downwards.
ATTGCAGCAGTTCATAGTGGTTGGAGGGGAACCTTTGATTCTATTGTAAAAAGAGCTATAGAAAATATGAAAGAAAGTTTTGATATAGATATTAAGAAGACTAAAGTATTTATAGGACCTCACATTAGACAATGCTGCTATGAAGTTTCAGAAGAATTAAAAGAAAAGTTTTTAAATAAAACAAAAATTAAAGAAGAAAAGCTTTTTAAAAATAGAAATCTTAGTATGGAAGAGTGTATATTAAAAGATCTTAGAGAATTAGGCATAGAAGAGGAAAATATATATTCTTTTGACTTATGTACTCATTGTGAAAAAGATATAAAGTTATTTTCATATAGAAAATCTGAAGGAACTTACGGCAGGTTATTTTCCTTTGCTTTTATAAAATAGAAAGGAGTATCTTATGGCGAAAGAAAAGATATTAGTAGTAGATGATGAAGAGCATATCTTAGAATTAATAAGGTATAATTTAGTAAATTTAAATTATGAGGTTTTAACTGCTGATAATGGAATAGATGCTGTTAATATTGCAAAGACAGAAAAACCAAATTTAATTTTATTAGATTTAATGATTCCAGGAAAAGATGGATATGATGTATGTAAAGAAATTAGAAGAAATAATGAAACTAAAAATATTTCAATAATAATGTTAACAGCTAAAGGAGAGGAACTAGATAAGATATTAGGCCTTGAACTTGGAGCAGATGATTATATAACAAAACCCTTTTCTATAAGAGAGTTATTAGCAAGAATTAAGGCAGTTTTAAGGAGGTCAGCTATGACTTCAGATGAAAATGATGAAATTTTTAAAACGGATACCTTATCAATAGACTTTAAAAGCAGGGAAGTTTTAGTAAAGGATAAAAAAATAGATTTAACTTTAAAGGAATTTGAACTTCTTGAGATTCTAGTTAGAAATAAGGGGAAAATTCTTACAAGAGAGACCCTTTTAGATAAGGTTTGGGGTTATGAATATATAGGGGAAACAAGAACTGTGGATGTACATATAAGATACTTAAGGAAGAAAATTGAAACAGATGATAAAAACCCTAAGCATATAGAAACTATAAGGGGAGTAGGATATAGATTTAATCCTAATATATAGTAATGAAGAAAAAAATATTAACATCCACAATAATAACCCTAGTAATAGCCCTTACCATTATAACAAGCAGTTTTTTTATATTATTAACTATTAAGGATATAAGTAATAAAAAAGAAATACTATCATCTTACAATAATCTTGCAATAGAAAATTTAGATATAAATAAAGAAGTTTTAGGTGAATTAAAATTATTTGGTAATGATGTAAGGTTTTCTATTATAAATGATTCGGGAAATTCTATTTATGACACTCTTAAAATGGAAGATGAAAATTATATGAATAAGGAAGATGTTAGAAATGCATTTGATGAGGGTGAGGGAGATACAATTGCCTTTAATGAACTTGAAGGTAGAAATATTATTTATTATTCTACTAAAATTAATGATAATGCAATTTTAAGGTCTTCTATTCCTGTTGGTGATATAAGAGAAATAACAAAAGGCTATTTAAAATATTATTTTATAGTTATAATTCTAGTAATATTATTGTCCATTCAAATTTCAAAAAGATTGATAAAGTCAATAATTGATCCAATAAAAGAAATGGAAGATGTAACTAATAAAATTGCTTCTGGAGATTATAGCGAAAGAGTAATGATTTATAGTAACGATGAAATTGGATCCCTGGCAAGAACCTTTAATGATATGTCAGATCAATTGCAGGTAGAAATAAAAGATTCAATGGATAAAAACAATAAGCTTGAAGCAATTTTAGAAAGTATGGAAAGCGGCGTTATAGCTGTAGATAATAGGTTAAATATAATTTTAGCTAATCAATATGCGAAGACTATTTTTGAATTAAAGGATGATATAATAGGAAAAAATATATCCCGCTATATATTAGATCATGACATAAACGAATTTATTAAGAATAAAGAAATGTTAGCGGCAAAGGAAATAAAGATCTTACATCCTATAGAGAAAATTATAAGAGTTAAAAAGGCAAAAATTATAAATTATAAAAATATACCTATTGGTACTGTTATAACCCTTCAGGATATTACAGACCTAAAAAGACTGGAAAATATGAGAAGTGAATTTGTTGCTAATGTTTCTCATGAACTAAAAACACCTTTAACATCAATAAAGGGATTTTCTGAAACCCTACGTTTCGTTGAAGATAGTGATACCAAAAATAAGTTTTTAGATATAATTGATAAAGAAGCAGAAAGACTTGGTAATTTAATTAATGATATACTTATTCTTTCAAATATAGAAAATAACCATAAAATGAAAGAAGAAAAATTTAGTGTTTCTGAAGTTATAGAAGATGCAATTAATATGGTTACCCCTCAGGCTATTAAAAAGAATATTCTTATAAATTTTGTTGATGAAGGAAGTAAGTTCCTTTTAGGGGATAGCGATAAGTTTTATCAAATGGTATTAAATTTAGTAGAAAATGCTATAAAATACTCTGAGCCTGAAAAAAATGTAATAATAAGAACTTATGATAAGGGTGCTTTTATTTATATAGAAGTTGAAGATAATGGTGTAGGTATACCAAAGGAAGATATGATAAGAATTTTTGAAAGATTTTATATGGTAGATAAGTCTAGGGCTAAAAAGGGTACAGGTTTAGGCTTAGCTATAGTTAAACATATAGTAAAGATGTTTAATGGAGAAATATATGTAGAGTCTAAATTGGGAGTAGGATCAAAGTTTAAGGTAAAGATAAAAAAGAATATATAATAAATAAAAGGGGCTGATTTTCAGCCTCTTTTATTTATTATGAATGTTAAAGGCTATTTAACGTTTATATAACTTTTCTTAACTTAATGCTAATCTTAGCTTAACATTTCTAGAATAATATAAGTATGTAAGATAAATTAATAAAAAGAAATAAAAAATTCT
>JAAYOT010000229.1 GCA_012520205.1 Clostridiales bacterium | reverse complement strand
TTAATGATATTAATATTTATACTAGCAGGTGCATTTGCAGGAGTAGCTAGAGATATGGGGGCAGTGGATTCTACTGTTAATTTAGGTCTATTTTTACTTCCTAGCAGTTTATTAATACCTGGAGTATTTATTATAGGGTGTTTTATATCATTATCAATAGGTACTTCAATGGGAACTATAGTTGCTTTAGTGCCAATAGCTGTTGGAATAGCTGATAAAACCGGAATATCAACTGCGCTAGCTGTAGGGGCAGTAGTTAGTGGGGCTATGTTTGGTGATAATCTTTCAATAATATCAGATACAACTATAGCAGCAACTAAAACTCAAGGTTGTGAAATGAAAGACAAATTTAAAATGAATTTTATTATAGTTCTTCCGGCTGCAATAATTACAACAATTATCTTTATATTATTAACTAGAAATGCAACAATAGTAAATTTAGATGCTTTAGATTTTAATATATTTAAAATCATACCATATATTGTGGTTATAATAACATCACTAATTGGATTAAATGTAATAATAGTTTTATTACTCGGGCTAGGCCTTTCAGGATTAATAGGTATTATATTTGGAAGTTTTGATATAATAGGGCTTTTTAATTCTATATCCAATGGAATAGGAGCAATGAGTGAGCTTATAATAATTTCCCTGCTTATTTCTGGAACAATAGAAATAATAAAGTTTAATGGAGGGATAGATTTTATACTTAGCAAGGGTCTAAGAAGATTTAAAAGCAAAAGGGGAGCAGAGTATGGAATTGCAGTTTTAACAAGTTTAGTAGATATTTGTACTGCAAACAATACAATTGTAATTGTGACTGTTGGACCTATAGCTAAAGATATTTCAAATGAATTTGATTTAGAACCAAAAAGGGTTGCTGGTATTATGGATTTGTTTTCCTGTGCTTTTCAAGGAATAATCCCCTATGGAGCACAACTAATATCAGCATCAGGACTTGCAGTCCTATCACCTTTTGCAATAATGAAATTTCTATTTTATCCATACTTAATGGTAATAAGTGCAATAATATTCATATACCTACATTGGAAAAAATAACCTAGAATGTAGAATGAAGGAAAAACTACTTGAAAGTAGTTTTGAAAAAATATAAAAAGGGTTGTTGGAAACAACCCTTTTTTGTGAAATGTAGATTTTCAGTGTGCTGAAAATCCTCCTCAATTGTATATTTTGCATTATGAATTTTGAATTGGAAACAGCATGGCAATGCTGTTTGCTTTGATTCCTTCTCCATTCCCAGTAAATCCAAGGCCTTCTTCTGTAGTAGCCTTAACATTTATCTGATCTTTATCTATTTCTAGTGCTTTTGCTATGTTTTCCCTCATATTTTCAATATAAGGAAGCATCTTTGGTTTTTGGGCAATTATAGTTGCATCAATGTTACCAACTTTATATCCTTTGTTTTTAATTAGTATTCCAACTTCCTTTAAAAGAGTAAGGCTAGAAGCACCTTTAAATCTTTCGTCAGTGTCAGGAAAATGCTTGCCTATGTCTCCAAGAGCTGCAGCCCCTAAAATAGAATCACATATTGCGTGTAATAATACATCTGCATCAGAATGACCAAGCAGTCCCTTTTCGTAAGGGATATTAACACCGCCTATTATAAGATCTCTATTATCTACTAATTTATGGACATCATATCCTAATCCTATTCTCATATTACCACCTCTAAAATTTTATTTAGAATTATTTTACCATAAATTAATAAATAATATTAGATTTTAATAATGCTATATAATTTTTTTATAAAAGGGCTGGATATTTTCGTAATACCTTTTCTTTTTATTAAATATTTTATCCCTTAGAGTTTTTAACAAATAATTTATTTTATATATATAATACATAGGCTTAGATTTAATTCTCCTGCGTTTGAAAATAAAATCAACATAAATTATTTTTCTATTCATAAAATACTCCTAAATATTAATAGCCTAAAATAACCATAACTTATTAAAATACAATATTCTTTATGATATAATATATGTTAAAATATCCTAAATGTTTATTGGAGGTAATGGGCTTGAGAGAACGAGTTAGAAGAATTATAGGATTTATTTTAATAATTATAGGTCTAACCATAATTGCATCTATTATTTATAAAAAAATTGAAACTGCAAAAAAGCAAGAAGAGCTCAAAAATATATTAGAAGAAGTAATAAATGATAATCCTGATAAGGGCAATAAGGATAATAATAAGGATAGCTTTGAAGTAGACGGGGGGTACAAGCCTATTGCATTATTAGAAATACCAAGTATAAAACTTTCACAAGGAATAGTGGAAGGAATAACCGATGATGTTCTTTTATATTATTTAGGCCATTTTGAAGGCTCTGCAATGCCTGGAGAGAAGGGAAATTTTTCAGTTGCAGGCCATAGAGTTTCTGATTATTCGGAGGCCTTTGTTAACTTGTATAAAACAGAAATTGGAGATGAAATTATAGTAAAGGCAAATGGTAAGGAATTTATTTATGAAATAACTGATAACTTCATTGTTGAACCAGATAGAATAGATGTGTTAGATGATACTGAAGATGCAACAATAACATTAGTAACATGTACAGTTGGGGCAAAGGAAAGAGTCATAGTAAAAGGAAAGTTAATTGAAACAAATGAATTAAATAGTGGGGGAGAATAATGACTTTTCAACAATATAAATATAAGTTTTCAACAAAAACTCCTATAAGTCTAGTGTCAGAAGATATAATAGAAAAAAGGGCGGAAGAAATAAGTAGATTAAAAGAAGACTTAATGGAGTATAAGATACTTATTAAGGATTTAGTATTTGATAAGCCTTCTTATGACATTAGAAATAAAATATTAAATATAACTTATTTTATAATAGAAAATATAGAAATATACGATTATTTAGTAAAAAATAAAGAATTTCCTTTAAAGCTATTTCTGCAAGCAACACCTTTAGAAAGAAGTTTTCTAGAGAAATGGAAAGAGTATATAATAACATATTTTATTATTTTATCAGACCCAACTTATAATTATCTTCAAGAATATCTTCAAGTTGTTGAGGCAATACATATCCTTGGCTCTGAAGAAATAATTGAAAATGTTGATGTTGAAGAGTATAAAGGGCTGCTTCTTTATAAGGGAAGATTATCCTCAGTAATATTAACCTCAAAGGGAGAATTTATAAAAGTAAAATCAAAGAAGGAAGAAAAAATAGGTGAGGAAATTTTAGCAAAAGAAAGCATTTCGTTAAAAAAATATAAAACACAAATGGCAGTATTTTTTACCTTAATAGCTTGCATATTTTTAATTGCTTCTTATAAATATAAGAATATAGAGAAAACTATAGTAGTAGAAACTACTTCTACAATAACTTTAGAACTAAATTCTTCTAATAAGGTTATTAATTATTCTAGCAATTCAGAAAAAGGTAAAGGGATGTTAGAAGAATTGAAGGTAAAAAATAATGATGTAGATTTAGCTTTAAAAAATATATTAGATTATGCTAATAATAATGAAATGGTTCCAAGTACTGGTATAGTTCTTAAAGTAACCGGAGAACCTTTAAAAAATAAGGATATAAAAGATACGGAAGAATATATAGCAGAAAATAAACTTGAAGTTAAGTTTAATAACTCAGGAGATGAAAATAAAGTTTCTGAATAGATACAAAGGTGATAAGATGAGAAATATAATAGTTCATAAAGATAGAGGCGATAAAATAAGGTTAAATAAATTTATAAGTGAAACAGGTTTTTGTTCAAGAAGAGAAGCTGATAAACTTATAGAGGCAGGAAGAGTAACAGTAGATGGAGTAAAGGCAGTAATGGGAACTAAAGTGCCTGAAAATGCTAATGTTAAGATAGATGGAAAGCCAATTAAAAGAGTTGAGGAGCTAGTTTATATAGCCTTAAATAAGCCAGTAGGAATAACATGTACTACTGAAAAGAAAGTAAAAGAAAATATAGTTGATTTTGTTAATCATGAAAAAAGAATATTTCCAATAGGAAGATTAGATAAGGATTCTCAAGGATTAATTCTTCTTACCAATGATGGTGACATAGTAAATAAAATTTTAAGGGCAGGAAATAACCACGAAAAAGAATACATAGTCACAGTAGATAAGCCTATAACTGAAAAATTTTTAAAGGATATGTCTAATGGAGTAAGGATTTTAGGAACAATAACAAAAAAATGTAAGGTTAGAAAAATAAATAAAAATACCTTTAATATAATATTAACTCAAGGCATGAATAGACAGATCAGAAGAATGAGTGAAGCTTTAGGCTATAATGTAGTGAAATTAAAAAGAATAAGAATAATGAATATAAATTTAGGTAATTTAAAGATTGGTCAGTGGAGAGACTTAACAAAAGAAGAATTAATCAAGTTAAATTCATTGATAAATACTTCAGCAAAGACTAAGGAAGCAGAGATATAATAGCCTTTAATTACTTTTATATACTTAAAGGACGTCGTTAAATTCAAATAAGAAATTTAATGACGTCCTTTTTTATTGCTTAGTTAAACTATAGTGATTCCTGCACTAGCATATCCTACTATTGTTGCTAGAACACTTAAACCTGTGGTTGTGGCTGAAAATGCTAGTAGATATTTATTACCTGCTAATATAGAAATATTTAATCCTGTAGCCTGCCCATCTACAATTGTACCAAGGCTTATAATACCAGTTAGGGGATCTAAATTAACAGTAGCACCTGGTACTGGTGTAAAGTCGTTGCTTCCAGGAGGGGCGGTGTACAAGGTAGCGCTTATTGTCAATGAACCTACTAAAATGTTAAGCCCAACAGTTACGCTAAATTGTGCATAAATTGAAGTAAGGGTTCCATTACGAGATGCTACGAAAGCAAAGTTTATTAATGGACCTAAGGCTGTTCCGGTTAAATCTATTACAGCTCCAACTTCAATATTATCTGCACTGCTTCCAAAGCCAACTAAGCCACCAGTATCAGCTAGACCTGATATTAGTGAAGTTAATGTTATTGGTACACCAGAGGCATATGGTATCATGGCGCCATTGCCGGTTGCCCCAGTAGGTCCTGTCGGGCCAGTTGGTCCAATAGGTCCTTGGATACCTTGGAGTCCCTGTTCTCCTGTAGGTCCTGTCGGCAATAGGTCCTTGGATACCTTGAAGACCTTGTTCACCAGTAGGTCCTGTCGGTCCGGTAGGTCCAATAGGTCCTTGGATACCTTGTAGGCCTTGTTCTCCTGTAGGTCCTGTCGGTCCGGTTGGTCCAATAGGACCTTGAATACCTTGTAGCCCTTGCTCACCAGTAGGCCCTGTAGGCCCAGTTGGCCCTATAGGTCCTTGGATACCTTGAATTCCTTGAATTCCTTGTGGTCCTTGGGGACCTTGACTCCCCTTAGGTCCGGTAGGTCCAATAGGACCTTGGATACCCTGAATACCTTGAGGCCCCTGAGGCCCTTGAGGTCCTTGAGGGCCCTGAGGGCCTCCGGCAGGTCCTGCAGGCCCCATCGGTCCAATCGGTCCTCGAGGCCCTCTTGGACCCCTTGGCCCTATTGGTCCTCTCGGGCCTCTCGGGCCTCTTTGACAGTAACAACTAGGTGGCTCTATACTTTTACATTTATCATCATATTCATCATCATATTCGTATTCATATTCAAAAAAATCAAAATCACAATCATAATCATAATCATATTTACTTCGAATGTTTCTTTTTTTCATTTTATCCCCCGTTTTTATTTCTTGTGTAATTTATAGTATTCAAAGGAAAATTAAAAGTTTACAAATAAAAGTTATCCACAAGCTTTAGAGAGCATGTTTATTGGATTTTATGCTTTTTATATGAACAAAAAATATATGAGATTATGCGAAAATATGTTATTTATGCACATTGTCCACAGTGGACTGTGGATAAGTTGTTAAGATTATGTTGACATACCTGTTAATAATTTTTTACAAATTGTAGATAATATAAAAGATAGATTTTCGTGAGTATTAAAAAATATTTATATTTTTGGGAAAGGGGAGAATTACAAGATGATAAAAGAATTAGCAGTGTTGGGATTAATGCTAATAATCAATTTCAATGTTACTTATCCACAAAGTTTGTTGATAAATATCGACAACAAATATGCTGAAGAATTAAGAATTGTGGATAAAATTATAAATGAAAGGACAAAATATCTTAATATTAATGTAACAATTCCTCAAATTTCAGGTTTAGGAAATAAAGCAAGAGAAGAGGAAATAAATAATGAGATAATTAATTTTACAAATAATTTTATTGAAGAAAACAGAGTTGCCAGTGAACAAAACAAACCAGGATTCCCCTATGAGAGTCGTGTAAACTATAGAGTAACTAATAAAGAAAAAATTTTAAGCTTTTATATCGATTATTTTCAATATAGTGGTGGAGCTCATGGAATAACAATTAGGAAAACATATAATATAGATGTAAATACAGGTAAAAATGTAGAGCTTAGAGATTTATTTAAAGAAAGATTCGATTACAAAGCATTTATAAACAAAGAAATAGAAGATCAAATAAATTTAAATAAGGAAGCATATTTTCCAGGTAAGGAGGGCTTTACAGGAATAAGGGATGATCAAGCATTTTATATAGAAAATGGATACTTAGTAATACAATTTGCATATTACGAGATAGCTCCTTACGCAAGTGGAATGCCTCATTTTAAAATTCCTTATAATGCTTTAGAAAATTATAAGCCATCAAGTAATTAGTTTAGGATTGAAATCTTAATGAAATAATTCACTTTAGCTGGATTATAGGAAAAGGGCAGTTTCACAAATCTATTGTGAAACTGCCCTTTCTGAGTGATTTAGCTTGTCTAAATCCTTATTTCAATTAAACTCTTACAGAGTTTATTCCTTAACTGAAAATTGAAACCTGAAACCTGAAAACTGTTGTTTAAAGGTTTAAGAAGGAGAGTCTAATGAGAGGTATTGATATTGCTAGAAAATTAAACATAAGCACCAGTGCATTAAGACATTATGAATCATGGGGACTTGTTCCAAAGGTTGAGAGAGGGAAAAATGGCTACCGCATTTATACAAGTGAGCATGAGGTATATTTTGAATGTATACGTGCATTAAATGCAGGATTTGGAATGGATTTGGTTAAAAAGGTTATGCCTCTTATTATAAAAGGAAGAATACATGATGCCTTATGGATAATTAATAAAGCACAAGTTAATCTTTATACTGAAAAGAAAACAGTAGAAAAAACATTAGAAATGCTGGATTCTAAAGATTTAGAGGAATTAAATGAGGTATAGCTTCTTTACAAAAACTTTTAGATGTAATTTCAAGGGAATGGGATGAAAATTAAAAGTATTTAATAAAAAGTTTGAAAAATAATTAATTAAAAAAGGTAGCTTGTCCAAAACAAACTACCTTTTCTATATCCTTTAATTAAGTGTTACTCTCAATTAAACCTATTAAATTTCTAGAGTTTCAGTTCACTGAAACTTGAAACCTGACAACTGAAATCTGATTATGCTGCTTTTCCAATATTCTCAGAATCACTTGAATCTGAAACTTTTTCTTTTTTATCAGTTGTAATATCCTTAATAATCTTAGCAATTTGAATTACTACAGTTGGAAGGAATGCATATAGATAAATGTATCCAATTTGTTTTCCTGTTAAAACTGCAACTTCGAATAAGTTTCTTAATGCTGGTATAAATAATACTGAGTTTAAGAAAACTAATCCTGCAGCAAAAGCTAACCAACTGAATTTGTTTCCAAATAAGCCTAATGAGAATAAGGATCTATTTCCTCTACAGTTAAATCCATGGAATAATCTTGCTAAACATAATGTAGAGAATGCCATAGATGAAGCAACTGCAGCGTTATTATCAGTGCCAAGACCATTATAGAAAGCTAACATTGTAAATATAGCAATAACTAAACCTTCAAATACTATTTCTTTTACGAATTTTTTGTCTAAAATTCCAGCATTTCTAGCTCTTGGTTTTTCCTTTAATAAATCTCCTTGAGCTGGTTCCATACCAATAGCGATAGCAGGTAAACTGTCTGTTAATAAGTTAATAAATAGTAAGTGTACTGCTTTAAATGGCATTGGTAGTGCTAAAAGTGAAGTATATAATACTGAAAGAATACCAGATGCATTACCAGATAATAAGAACTTAATTGAGTTCTTAATGTTTCTGTAAATATTTCTTCCGTTAGCAACAGACTTAACTATTGTAGCAAAGTTATCATCTGTTAATATAACTGAAGCAGCATCCTTTGAAACTTCTGTACCAGTTATACCCATTGCAATACCTATATCAGCTTGCTTTAAAGCTGGAGCATCGTTAACGCCGTCACCTGTCATAGCAACAATTTGATTTTTATCTTGCCATGCTCTAACTATTCTAATTTTATGTTCTGGAGAAACTCTAGCGTAAACAGATATATGCTCTACATTGTTTCTTAAGTCTTCATCAGACATCTTGTCCAATTCTACACCTTCCATAGCTCTGTCGCCATCTCTTAAAATTCCTATTTGCTTAGCTATAGCTGAAGCAGTAATCTTGTGGTCTCCAGTAATCATAACTGGCTTAATTCCAGCAACTATACAATCTGCAACAGCAGCTGCTGATTCTTCTCTTGGTGGGTCTATCATTGATATAAGACCTATAAATGTATAGTTTTCTTCATCTTCCATAGTTATATCTTTATTTTCAGGAAATTCTCTATAAGCAAAAGCTAAAACTCTTAAGCCATTTTCAGATAATTCCTTGTTAGCATTTAATATGCTTTGTTTATCTTCATAAGTTATGTTTCTAACGCCATCAGAAGTTTTTATAAATTTAGTTCTATCTAATAAAACATCTAATGCACCCTTTGTGAACATTATATATTTATCATCAAAGAAGTGAAGTGTACTCATAAGTTTTCTATCTGAATCAAAAGGAACTTCTGCTAATCTTTCATAAGTATCTCTAAGTTCTAATTCAGATATAGATAATTTATGTCCTAAGTTAACAAAAGCAACTTCAGTTGGATCTCCAATTTCTTTTCCATCCTTAGATGTAGCATCATTACATAGAATTGAACTCTTAAGTAAGTAGTTTTCAACTACATCTTCTACATTTAGTTCTTCACCGTCAATAAATCTATTATTAACAAAAGCTTTTTTTACTGTCATTTTGTTTTGAGTAAGAGTTCCTGTTTTATCAGAACAGATAACAGATACTGATCCTAAACCTTCAACAGCTCTTAATTTCTTAACAATAGCATTTTCCTTAGCCATTTTTTGAGTTCCAATAGCTAGTACAATTGTAACTATTGAACTTAGTGCTTCAGGAATAGCAGCAACTGCTAAAGCAACAGCAAACATAAGTGAGTCTAATGGACTGTTTGTTCTTAAGCTTAAGAAGAATACAATAACACAAACACCTAAAATACCAATAGCTAACTTTTTACTAAAGTCATCTAAGCTAACTTGTAGTGGTGTTGCCTTTTCTTGAGTTTCTTCCATTAAGTTAGCAATTTTACCTATTTCAGTATTCATTCCAGTAGAAGTAATAACTACTAAAGCTCTACCATAAGTAACTAAGGAACCTGAGAATACCATATT
>JAAYOT010000228.1 GCA_012520205.1 Clostridiales bacterium | reverse complement strand
TATTGATGGAGGGGTTGTGGCTAATTCTCCTACTGCTGTTTCTCTACTATTTGTATATAAAGCTTATAAGAAAATCTACAATATAGGTGATATTAAAATCCTGTCTATAGGTACTGGGAATATTCCTGAAAGGATAAATGGAAAAAATAAAAACTGGGGACTTTTTCAATGGGCCTTTAATCCCTTTAATAAAATGAAATCTCCAATTTTATCTCTACTCATGGATGGAATGGCCGATTTAGATGATATCTATTGTAAGGAAATATTAAACTCTAATTATTATAGGGTAAATCCCAGAATACCAAAATTTATAGATCTAGATGAATATAAATATATTCCCTACTTAAAATCCATAGCTAATTCTTATGACATGTCTAAAACTTATGATTATATAGAAAAGGTTTATTTAAAATAATAAAAAGCTTCACATTTTTTTCTTTTCTTTAATATAATATATTATTATTACCACCTTACTCTTATAGTTATCTAACAAAGGGCTAAGATTATTATAATCTTAGCCCTTTGTTAGTTTATTAATCTACTTTTAAAATAGACATGAATGCTTCTTGTGGAACTTCAACAGATCCAATCTGTCTCATTCTCTTCTTTCCTTCTTTTTGCTTTTCTAATAATTTTTTCTTTCTTGAAATATCTCCACCATAACACTTAGCAAGAACATCTTTTCTCATTGCCTTAATAGTTTCTCTTGCTATTATCTTTGAACCAACAGCAGCTTGCACTGGTACTTCAAACATTTGTCTTGGAATTATTTCTTTTAGCTTTTCTGCAATTGCCCTACCCTTTCCATAAGCCTTTTCTTTTGGAACAATCATAGATAAGGCATCTACTATATCTCCATTTAGAAGTATATCTAGTTTTACTAGTTCAGTTTGTGCATATCCCTTTAATTCATAATCTAGAGAAGCATAACCTCTTGTTCTAGATTTTAAAGTATCAAAGAAGTCATATACAATTTCATTTAAAGGAATATCATAATTTATTGAAACTCTAGTTTCTTCTAAGTATTGCATGTCAATAAAGATTCCTCTTCTTTCTTGACATAATTCCATTACTGCTCCAACATAATCAGATGGTGCAATAATACTAGCCGTTACAACTGGTTCTTCCATATATTCAATTTCTGTAGCTTCCGGAAGATTAGTTGGGTTTGTAAGTTCTATTAATTCACCATTTGTCTTCATTACTTTATATATAACCGATGGTGCTGTTGTTATGATGTCTAAATTAAATTCTCTTTCAATTCTTTCTTGGATAATTTCCATGTGTAATAAGCCTAGGAAACCACATCTAAATCCAAAACCTAATGCAATAGATGTTTCAGGTTCAAAATTTAAAGCTGCATCATTTATTTGTAGCTTTTCTAAAGCTTCCTTTAACTCTTGATATTTTGCTCCATCAACAGGATAAATACCTGAATAAACCATAGGTATAGCTGGTTTATATCCTGGTAATGGTTCTTCAATTGGATTATCAGCACTTGTTATTGTATCTCCAACTCTAGCATCCCTAACATTTTTTATAGAAGCTGCAATATAACCAACTTCACCAGCTCTTAATTCATTTGTTACTAATGGCTTAGGAGTAAAAACTCCAACTTCAGTTACTTCGTAAACTTTATTTGTGGCCATTAATTTTATCTTGGTTCCTGGCTTAACTACACCATCAAATATTCTTACATGAGATACTACGCCCTTATAACTATCATAGTAAGAATCAAATATAAGAGCCTTTAGGGGAGCATCTTCATCACCATTTGGTGCTGGAACATTTTCTACTATTGCTTCTAATACGTCTTTTATATTTAGTCCTGTTTTAGCCGATATCATTGGAGCCTCTGAAGCCTCTATTCCAATTATATCTTCTATTTCATCCTTTACCTCTTCTGGTCTTGCAGATTGTAAATCTATTTTGTTTATTACAGGAACTATTTCTAAATCATTATTTAAAGCTAAATAACAATTTGCTAAAGTTTGGGCTTGAACACCTTGTGTTGCATCAACTATTAAAACTGCACCTTCACAAGCTGCTAAACTCCTTGAAACTTCATATGTAAAATCTACGTGTCCTGGAGTATCTATTAAATTTAAAATATATTCCTCTCCATTTTCTCTTGTGTAAACAAGCCTTGCTTCTGTAGACTTAATTGTTATTCCTCTTTCTCTTTCAATTTCCATATTATCTAAAGTCTGCTCTTCCATTTCTCTTTGAGTAAGAGTACCTGTAGCTTCTAGTAGCCTGTCTGCTAGGGTTGATTTGCCGTGATCTATGTGGGCAACTATTGAAAAATTTCTAATATATTTTTGTCTGTTATCACTCATATTTAAACTATTAGCTATAAGCAAGCTAAATAGCTATTTCACCCCCATTATATTAAATCAAAGTAAATTATATCACATCACACTGGAGAACTGTCAACATAAATGTGTAATCTATGCTTTTTATCTAACTTTTCTACTCCATATCCTTTATAAACTCATCAACAATCTTATCTAAATCATCTTTTTCATTAGATTTATTATTATCTTCTATATTATTTTTATCATTTATATTTAGTTTATCCATTACTTTATCTGTAATTTTTGAAATTTTATTATAGGCAGACTGTCCAGCTTCCTTGAATTTATTTAAAAATGTATTATCGTTATTAATATAAACTTCCTTATCAACTATTTTTACTGTAATTTTCTCCTCTTCTTCAGTAGGAGCATATATTTTTATCTCCGCTCCATCATTAATAAATTCCTCAAAATCTTCTCCAAATTCATTACTTATCATTTCATAATTATTATCCCCTTCACCTGTTGGTGACAAGGCCTTAGTATTAATTATATTTATTTTAATAAAACCTAATAATACTATTATAAAAAATATAATTATACCACTTAAAATTTTCTTATTAAACAAAAGGGCACCCCCTAGATTTTTTTCGCTATCTAAAGGATGCTCATTTTTTAGATTTTTATTCAATTATTCACCATTTATATATTCAGCAACTATTCTTGCAATATACTTTGCAGATAGTTTTGCTTCCTGTGCCTCATTTATATTCGCCCCAACTTCTATTAAAACAAAATTATCACTTAGACTATGATTTACCGCAGTAGCCCCTACTGGATAAATATAATTATTTTTCATTAACCCTGGAAATAGGGAATTTGAAATATTTAATAAATTATTTGCCAACTCTTGATTAGCAGCATATCTTTGACTGTTTTCTGCTAGTACAAACATAAGTTTAGCTAAGTTTTGATCATTTAAATTTACAGTAACTGCATCTTTATTTGTAACACTATCTCTATGCAAATCTATTATAAGTTTAAAGTCTCCATATTCTTGTAAGTAACTATTTAAAGTTTCATTTGATCTTTTATAACTATCATTATATGAAACACTATGGTTAGTTTTGTCATGAATTACAGATATTCCATAACCTTCTTCTAACTCCTTGGCTAAAACCTCACCAACTCCAACTACATTAAAATTACTGTCTGTTGTTAACTCTCCTACCTCTGCATAATTTTCTATTGCATGGGTATGAAATATTAGAACTTCTGGTTTCGAATTATCTAATGGTTTCTTTAAGCTTTCATCATAGGCAGGACTTACTTTGTTTAATTCAGCCAATTCTTCTTCACTTATAGTTGCAATACTTTCTTTTTTTAAGGAAAACGGCTTTATATTAGCTATAGGTAAATCAGTTAATAAGTTTTGGAGACCAGTATAAAATATCCCTAACTCTTTTCCTATTATTCTATAAGCACTTATGCCTTTTAAGCCTACACTTTCTAATACAGCATTTTTAAAGGAAATATCGTCATCATTAAAATTATTTTCATCATAAATTTGTGTTTTCACAACAGGCATACTATAGTTTAACAAGTTAATATGAACAAATCGGCTTAATTGTTCATATTTATTTACAATGCCTATAAATCTTATTAAAAATATTAGAATTCCTAATAAAAGAATTATATATCCTATGTCAAAACCACTTTTTGTATTTATTCTTTTCTTTTTTTGCTTTTTAGGTATTGTTTCTCTTAATGAATACAAATGTAACTCCCCCTTCTCTATTTATATATATTAGGAGAGTTACATAATTATTAATAATTTAATATTTTTTTTAACTCATAAATGCATTTATATCTTCCATATCTAAATTAGGCTGAATTGCCATATTAATTCCATTTGCTATAACCTTTGATAAGGAATCCATTATAATATCTACATCCTTTGGGGTAACCATTAAATCTCCAATGGATGGGTCTAATATCTCTCTTATTAAATTATTTTTTTCATTTCTATCTAGGGAATTTAACATTTTATAAAAGTCTGTTCCTTCTTCTGATTTTTTTATTAGCTCATCTAATAATAAATCCAGGGCATCGTTTGCTATTGTTGCCGCATGAACAACGGTAGGAACTCCTATACCAATTACTTTTGCTCCTATAAAATCTTCGTTAATTTTCATTCTATTGTTCCCAACCCCTGCCCCAGGTGCTATTCCAGTATCACTTATTTGTATAGTTCTATTTACTCTTTCAAGTTTTCTTGACCCTAAAGCATCAATACAAATAACTATATCAGGTTTCAATTTCTCAGCAAGAGATTTTACTATTTCACCAGTTTCTATACCTGTAACTCCTAGTACTCCAGGTGCAATACAAGAAACAGGCCTAACTGATTCATCAATTGCTTCTGGCATTAACTGCTTTATATGTCTAGTAACCATGATTTTTTCTGTAACCTTAGGTCCTAGTGAATCTGGAGTTACCCTTCTATTTCCCAATCCAACTACTAAAGCAAGCTTATCATGAGGTGCATCTATAAGATCACTTAAGGATTTTTTTAAGGCATGGGAAACTTTATCCATAATTTCCGTTTCATAATAAGTCATTTCTGGAAAATCTATTGTAATATAATTTCCTTTGGATTTTCCTAGTTCCTTTCCAGCCTCATCACTTTCAATGGTTACAGTGGTTATTTTTACATCTTCATCTTGTTCTTCTTTTACTATGACTCCATCTAACTCTCTTTTATTTTCCTGCGTGTACATATCACGAGCTTCTATTGCTAAATCAGTTCTTATGCTAATCATTGAAATACCTCCACAATTCATTATCATTTCTTATTTTCCCACAATATAATAATTTAATACTTGAACTTCTAAACTTTCAATGATATAATCTAGTATGTTAAAAACGAACTCGAACGCAGATTTCCCCAAAGCTGCAAAGAGACCCTATAAAAGCATTAAGGGGGTGAATTAGAATGGCAAATATTAAATCATCAAAAAAGAGAATTAAAGTTACAGCAACAAAAACGGCTCAAAACAGAATGGTTAAATCAGCAGTTAAAACTGTTATAAAGAAATTCGAAGCAGCTCTTGCTTCAAACAATGCAGAAGAAGCTAAGGTTCTTTTCCCACAAGTAGTTAAGTCTTTAGACATGGCTGCTCAAAAAGGAGTAATTCATAAGAACATGGTAGCTAGAAAAAAATCTAGATTAGCTGCAAAATTAAACGCTATGGCGTAATTAAATAAGAAGCCGATCCTCTTGGATCGGCTATTATTTTACCATAAAAATATTAAATAACATTAATTCTAATTCCATAGTTTTATCATTACTGCTAGATTTTAATGAAGTTTCTGTTTTTAAGCAAATATCTAAAATTTCTTTTAATTGCTTTAATGAAAATTTATTACTTTGATTTATTAATTTTTCACAAACAAAAGTAGGTAATTTATATTTACTTGCAATATTAGAAACATTGTAACCTTTATTTTTCAAGACTTTTATTTCATATAATCTTTTAAAATTATTTTCTATGTTTGTTATTATAAGCATATGCTGATCATTTTTAAATAATAATTCATCTAATAAATCTATTGCTCTTTCTGCTTTTCTCATGGAAATTAAATCTATTAAATCAAAAATGTCATCTTCACTGGATTTTAAGACTAATTTATCTATATCCTTTTTACTTATTTCCCTACCTTCAGTATAAGCTATTATCTTATCTGCTTCCCTATTAATAATATCAAAGTTATTTGGTACCTTTTCTGCAAAATATCTTGCTTCTACCTTTTTAATTTCCTTGCCTCTCTTTTTAAATACTTCCTCTACCTTCTTGTAATATCTATCTTTTTTTAATCTATCAAAATGAACAACCTTAGAAATTTTATCTAAAGCAGTTATCTTTCTACTCTTTTTGGGTGTATTCCTTTTATCATTGAATAAATGATACATAATTAAAATAGTGTAAGGGGGAAGATCCTTTAAATATTTCTCTATTTCTTTATATAATTTAGTAAGGGAACTATCAGTTTTATCCTTTAAAAATTCAGCCCTATATATAAGAACTACTTTTTTTTCTCCCATAAAGGGCATTGTTTCGCAGGCATTTAAAATTTCATCAAAATTTGTATTAAGACCATCTAATCTAATATAATTTAAATCCATCATTGATTTATCAACAACAGAATTAACTACTAAACTTACCCCTTCTTTAATTAATTCCTCATCTAATCCACAAAAAACATATGAATTACTTATATTTCCCTTTTTTATTTCTCCTTCTAGTGCATCAAAATTTATCAACTTAACCTACCCTTCCTTAATAAACTGGCATAACTTTATCTTTAATTAAAACTATTTTGCTGTAGATTCCATTCTTAAGGTCTATTATATCATATCCCTCTAGATTTTTATCTTTAGATATCTTCAACAAATATTTTTTATTATAACATTCTAAGAGCAAATCATTGTTATATTTTTTTAATTTATATTTATTTTCTATATTAATATTATTAAAATTTTTATATTCTTCCTTTGCCATAGTTACTTTTTCAATTTTTTCTGATTTTATATTATTTTTTATATAAAATAATTTTTTAGAAGTTTTATAACTAATAGAAATTGCCCCTTCTTGATAATATTCAATTTTAGGGTAAGGACTATATAAAAGATTAAAAATATAAATTAAGCCCAAAAGAGGTAATACTATTATTCTCTTTATATTTTTCTTATAAAAGTAAATTGTTATCATTATGATAATATAAAATTTTGCAAGGTATTCATTTAAATAAATTATATTTGGAGTTATCTTATTTAATAATTCAGTTAAAATATCAATAATTCTACTTATATAATAAGAAATAAATATTAAATAATTAAATAAAGGTCTGATTTTTAAAGATAAAAGCAATAAATTTCCCAAAACAACTATGATATTCATAAAGGGAACTACTATTAAATTTCCTAATAAAAATCCTAGGGAAAATTCTTTAAAAGTATAAACCAATACTGGAAAAGTAAATATTTGTGATGAAATGCATATTGCTGTACCTTCTCTTATATATTTAGGCAGCTTATAGAGCCTCTTATTTATTTTTTTATTGTATAGTATTATTCCTAAGGTAGCTAAGAAGCTTAATTGGAAACCTATATTAAATATACTATAAGGCTTAAATAATATAATTATTATTCCTCCTAAAGATAAACCTGCTAAGGGATTATAATTTCTTTTAAAACTCATTGAAAGACTTGTTGTAAGCATCATTATATAAGATCTAATGGTAGATAGGGCTGCCCCAGTAAAAATAACATAAAAAATAGATATTATAGCAGCAGCCTTTTCTCCAAAACACTTTTTTATTATTGAATAAACTATTGCCATATGTAAACCTGAAACTGATATAGCATGTAATATACCAAGTTTTTTCATATCTATTTCATCACTATTATCTAGATATTCAGTATAACCAAAGGATATGGATGTGATTATTGCCGCCCTCCTATAGCCTAGTTTAATTCTTATAGCATCAAAAATTTCTTCTCTTAATTTATAAACTTTACTAATGAAATCTCCCCTTAACTCCTTATAACTCTCTACCAAAAAACTTCCTACTATTCCTTTTTCCTTGTTAATATCTTTATCAAAGCTGCCTTTGACTATTATTTTATCTCCTGAGGAAATACCTTTTATATTTCCAGATAAATAAACAGTTCTTCCTTTAATATTTCCAACTGCCCCATAAGAATTTAAACTTACTATTCTAACTTCTTCTTTTTCACTAAAGCTAATATTATAGTAATTATAATTATTTATTATTGGTACAAGAAAAAAAATCATAAGCAATAAGGAAAACCTTATTCCCTTATAAAGTATTAATATAATAAAAAAACAGCTAGCAATAATTACTGCTAGCCATTTGCTTTCCTTATATAAAACATAGGTATATGTTCCAAATATAAATGATAAAAATACATATAGTAGTATATTTATTCTATGATTATAATTCAAATGGCATCACCTCATTATAAGTTTTACCATTTTCTTATAATTATTTCAGATATTAAGAATATTAATATTATTGCAGCTAATATTAGTAAATCCATTAATAAATATGTATACGCCTTTATAAAAATTAATGCTCCACCTGTTAATATAGAAAGCAATATAAAAATTAATATAAGTTTTAATCCTCTATAATCTCCCTTTTTAATAAGAGTGCAATTTAAAACTGTGTCAAAAAAGAGCATTAAAGATATTAAAATATAGCCAAGGACTTCAGCATTTTTGTTTCCTAAATAGACTAAAATTAAAGGCAATACTGAAAATAAGGCCCCTCTTAATATGATTTTATTATCATTGGTCTTATATTTTCCATATATCATATTTACTAATATAATAGGTGTTAATAAGAATAAATTTAAAAATATAACTATATAATATTCAACTACATAATTATTATTCGAAAGCTGATTAAAGCTAAAAAATAGTATCTCTGCTAATAATGTAATTACATATATTGAAATACCTCTATCAATTGATTCATAAACAGCTTTACTTTCTTTTACAAGATTTAAAAAG
The DNA here is from genome assembly GCA_012520205.1 of Clostridiales bacterium. GTDB lineage: Bacteria > Bacillota > Clostridia > Clostridiales > Clostridiaceae > Clostridium. Next base: position 24,404 of record JAAYOT010000228.1, on the reverse strand, counting down.
CTTTGAATTGAACTATTATGGGTATAGATATCCCCTAGTTTTTTTAGTATCATAGATACCTTGCCCTTAAATATTCCCATTTTGGATAAATTAATTAAAGAAACATCTGCTAAGGTTTCTCCTTCTATTGCAAAGTTATACCCATCTTCATTATATAAAGATACAAGATCATACTGCTGCTCCTGAGTCAATTGACAGTATATCCTGGTTTTTGAAACTCTCTTTAAAAATTCTTCTTTTTCCAACATCTCAAGTTCCTGGCTTGACGTTACTTGTTCCTCCGAAGATATTAGCTTTATCTTTTTACCCAATACCTGTGCTGCCATTTTATTATCATCAGTAAATATAATTGGTAAAACACCCTTTTGTTTAAGATTATTAATTTCATCAGCAATGTTATCTATTATAGGGTTTTCCATAGCCACAATACCTACAAACACAAGGTTGCTCTCAATGTTTTCAGATTCCGAAGGTTCATAATTAAAGCTTCTATATGCAAAGGCCTCAGTAATAAGCCCCTCCTTTGAAAAATTAAGATCTACTAGCTTTATTTTCATTATATCTTCTGACGTTAATTCTTTTTCTACACCATTTAATAAAATGCTTGTACAAGCATCTAATATTGTATCTAATTCACCTCTAATATTCGCCCTGTATCCCTTTCTATTTTTATTAATAGATGCTGCCATCTTTTTATTTACATCTCTTGGTATTTCAAATATTCTTCTATTTTTACCTTCTATATTTCCTTTAAAAATAGATTTGCTAACTGCATATTTTAAATAGGCTATCTCAAATATGTCACCTTTACTCCAATTGTTATCAATATTATATTTAGCATTGTTGCAAAGCATTGATATATCTAACATTCTTCTAATATTTATATCATTAACATCAGCATCTTTAGAAAAATAAATTTGGTCATTGGTGTAGATTTTATCAACATATAATTCGTTTTTAGTAATTGTACCAAGCTTTTTTAAAAAGAGTATTTTTATATCCTTTAACAGCCCTAATGAAGAAAAATTCATTAACTCTATACCGTAATTATTAATAAGTTCACTTTTTATATATTTTTCATAATATATAATAATTAAAGGTACAAATATACATATCATAGCAAAGAAAGAGTTTGCCATTAAAGGTAGTTTATTAATTAATCCTCCTGGAAAAACTACAATTAATATAATTTGTATAAGGGCTAGGCATACTCCAGCCTTGAATAAAGCATTTTCTATTTTTTCTACAATAATATCATTTTTTCTTTTGAAAGTTTTTAATCTACTTAATACTTTACCTAATTGAGTATTGTTACCAGTCTCTATTACAATTCCACTACCAGAACCTTCTTTTACTACTGATCCTCTAAAAATTATATTGTTTATTTCTCCTATAGAATTTGGCTTTTCATCCATTTTTATTGAATACTTGTTTTTCAATAAGTTATCACCAGTTATGTTTCTTTCATCAACTTTTAAATCCTTACTTTCTATAATTCTAATGTCAGCACCAATAACAGAATTTTTTCTAAAATAAACAATATCTCCCTTTACTAAGTTTTCAGCTTCAATAAGCCTTTCTACGCCATTTCTTAATACTAAAACTTGAGAGGTATTTAACCCTTGTAAAAGCTCCATTTCTTTTTTACTAGAAAATTCATTATGAAATTTTACTCCTAAATAAAACATTAATATTATAAAAGAAATAATTCCTATTATATAAAACTTGTTTAGTAAAAAAAACATTAAGAACAAAATATAAATATATATGTATTTTTCTTTAAATAAATCAAGAAAAATTTGAAGATTACTCCTAGTATAGGGTAAATTTATCAAGTTATCTCCAAACTCACTTTTTCTTATATTACACTGTTCTTGATTTAAGCCACTATAAATATTACTTTCCAATAGTTCTACTACCTTAGACCAGCTTTCACCATAATATTTTTTCATTTTACCCCTCCCCCGTAAATATTTCTTTGTTTCTGTAAGAATTACCAAAACTATTTCTGCTAATAATAATTTATTTTATCAAAACTATAGAAAATGAGAAAATTAAACATAATTATACATTTTAATTTTACAATTATTATAATTAAATTTCTACAAAAAAAGCCGAAACATTGAAAATATAAATGAAATTTTTATTTTTTCAATGTTCCAGTTCTTTCTATACTATATTATACCAAATATTTTATCAAGCTTTTGTCTTTGGATTAAATAATACTGCTGCTAAATAACCAAAAAATACTGCTGCAGTTACCCCTGATGCAGTTCCTTCTATTCCGCCAGTTAATATTCCTACAATTCCTTTCTCATCTACTGCTTTCATAACCCCTTTAGCTAAGGAGTTACCAAAACTAGGCAAAGGAACTGATGCACCAGCACCGCCTATTTCTATTAATTTATCATATAATCCAAAGGCACCTAATGCAACTCCTATAAGTAAAAAAGTAACTAATATATTAGCTGGAGTAAGTTTTGTAGTATCTAAGATAATTTGCCCAACTACACATATTAAACCTCCCACTATAAAGGCACTTAAATACTCCATTATTTTTCACCTCCATTATTATTAAACTCAATTGCTACAGCATGGGCAATTCCTGGAATACTTTCTCCCTGTTGAGTAGAGGTTGGGCTCATTAATGCTCCTGTTGAAACAAGAAGTAACTTATTTATCTCTTTATTTATTAATTTTCCATAGAAATATGAACAAGCTACACTGGCTGAACATCCACATCCACTACCGCCTGAATTTGTACCTTGTTTCTCATCATCAAATATTAAATCTCCGCAATCATAATAAATATCTCTAATATTATAACCTTGCTTCTCTAGTAATTGTAAGGTTATTTCCTTTCCTACTCTTCCTAAGTCTCCTGTTACAATAGCGTCATAATATTTTTCTCCCCTTCCTGTATCTTGAAGATGCTTTACAATCGTATCCACAGCAGCTGGCGCCATTGCTGCTCCCATATTATTTGAATCCTTAATTCCATAATCTTTTACTAATCCTGTAGTTACATAAGTTACCTCAGGGAAGTTACCTTCCTTCCCTAAAACCATGGCTCCTGATCCTGTTACTGTCCACTGGGATGTAGGATATCTTACAGAACCATATTCTAGCGGAAATCTAAATTGTCTTTCTGAAGAACTAAAATGAGATACTGTTGCTGCTACCGTATAATCTGCAAAATCTCCATCTATTAACATTGAAGCTAAACTCAAAGACTCTGTCATTGTTGAGCATGCTCCAAATAAACCAAAGAAAGGTATATTTATATCTCTTGCAGCAAAACAAGTAGAAGTTAACTGGTTTAATAAATCTCCCGCAAAAATATAATTAATATCTTCCTCTTTTAAATTTGCATTTTCTATAGCCTTAGATACTGTTTGATAAAATAATTCGCTTTCAGCCTTTTCATAGCTGTCCTTACCTAAAGTATCGTCTGTTACCACCTCATGAAAATATTGACCAAGAGGCCCTTCTCCTTCTTTGGGACCTACTATAGAATAAGTAGAAATTATTTTAGGAGGATTTTTCATTTTTACAGTTTGAATTCCTACTCTTTTTTTTGCATTATCCATATCTAATCCCCTTTCTTAAAATCTTTGTATCAAATAATATATTATGCCCACAAGAACTGAGCTCCCTATTCCATAAACTAAAACTGGTCCTGCTATGATGAACATTTTTGCTGCAACTCCAAATATAAAGCCTTCTTTTTTAAATTCCATAGCAGGAGAAACAACTGAATTTGAAAATCCTGTAATTGGAACTAGGGTTCCTGCCCCTGCATAAGTTGCTATTCTGTCATATACACCTATTCCAGTTAAAAAAGCACCTATAAAAACCATAATTGCTGGTACTAACATCTTTGTTGTTTCTTCATCAAAACCACCATATTTAAGAAGAAGCATATTTATTATTTGACCAATTACACATATTAATCCTCCTATCCAAAAAGCATTAATACAATTTTTTAAAATTTTAGGTTTTGGTTCTGTTTCTTTTGTAATAGTTTGAAATTCCTTCATAATTTCACTTTCATTCATATTTTTCTTTTTAGGCATTATTATACTTCCTTTCTAAATATGTTTAATTTTATTATTCCAAATCTTATTCCTTAAAATACTGATATTTTTTGGCAAATAAAAAGTCAACTGAATTTATTTAAAATTCAATTGACTTTCACTCCACTTTTATATTATATTTTTTCATAATTTTCTCCATATTTTCTTTTGTATTTTTAAATTATTCTTCTAATTTTTCTTTCATGATTCCTAAAACCTTTTTCTCAATTCTTGAAACCTGTACCTGGCTTATTCCTAACATTTTAGCAACCTGAACCTGAGTTTTATCTTTAAAATATCTAAGCATTATTATTTGCCTTGATTTCTCATCTAAGCTTCTTAATGCTTCCTTTAAGGCAATTCTATTTATCATTTCACTGTCATCTTCACCTTTTTCACTTAACTTATCAATAAGAAGAACTGGTGCACCATCATCTTGATGAATAGTATCATATAAATATTGCATACTATTAGCAGATTCTAGGGCAAATAATATTTCTTCTTTATCTACTTTAGATTCCTCTGATAGTTCCTCAATTGTAGGTTCCCTATTCAATTTTTTAGTTAACTTTTCCCTATCAAAGTGAAGCTTTCTAGCTAAGGTTTTAACATTTCTGCTCACTTTGATTATTCCATCATCTCTAAGGAATCTTTTTATTTCACCAACTATCATTGGCACAGCATAAGTAGAAAATTTTACATTAAATCTTCCATCAAAGTTATTTATAGCCTTAATTAAGCCTATAGAGCCTATTTGAAAGATATCGTCATATTCATATCCTCTATTAAGGAACTTTTTAGTTATTGATGCTACAAGAGGAAGATTCATTTCTATTACTTTGTTCATTGCTTCTTGATCGCCTGATTTAGCTAAGGGTATTAATTTTGAATTATCATCATAATTATACGCCTCTTTCCTCATCATACCATTTTCCATATACTTCACCTAACTTACTGAGTTGAATTTCTTCTTCATTACAACTTTAGTACCTTTACCTTCTTTACTTACTACTTCTAAGCTGTCCATAAATGTTTCCATAACAGTGAAGCCCATACCTGATCTTTCTAACTCTGGTTTAGATGTATATAATGGTTCCATAGCTCGTTTTACATCCTCTATTCCAACTCCAAAATCTTCAACTGTTATAGTTACTTCATTGCCGCTTATAGTAGCCTCTATTCTAATTATGTCCTCTTTTCTATTTTCATAACCATGAATTATAGAATTTGTTACAGCTTCAGATACCGCTGTTTTTACATCAGATAATTCCTCAATTGTAGGGTCTAGCTGGGATACAAATGCTGCAATTGCAACCCTTGCAAAGCCCTCATTTTGGGATTTGCTCATTAATTCTATACAAACCTTATTATCTACCATATTTAAACCCCTCCACTAAATACTCTCAACTGCTTCATCTAAGCTATTATGGATATTAATTATTTTATATATGCCTGATATTTCAAAAACCTTGCCAACACTCTTATTTATTTCTGCAACACAAAGCTTACCATCTCTATTTTGCATTTTCTTATACCTTCCTATAACTACACCAATTCCTGAACTATCCATAAAGGTTACACCCTTAAAATTTAATATAACTTTCTTTATGTTATCTCTATCTATTCTATCATCTATCTTCACTCGTACTTCTTCAGCACTATGATGATCAAGCTCTCCCATCAACGTAACAATTAATTTGTCTTCATTTTTATCGAACTTAAGATACATATAAACTGCCCTAAGTTTACGTTACCTAGAGCTTACACCTCCTTTATCATTTTCCTTCTTTTTCCATAATTCTAACATACTATTTTATGCTTAGTCAAATACTTTATTCCATTTTTATGTAATTTATACATTTTTCAATGCACATTATTGAATGAAGGCTAATTTATCAATTCATAGGACAAAATTTACAGTGCACAGTTAAGGATGAAACTGTGCACTGTGAACTGTGGACTTAAAAGATTGCTTGACAAGCTTCTACACTTTTTAATCCTTAATTGCTAATTATTAATTATTAGACCCTTCCTCCCTTCCTTTCTTATACCTATCAATCTCTAATTTAATATCTTCAAAGAACTCTTCCAAGGTTTCTCCCTCATGAAGAATTAATGTTTCTATTGCATCCTCTAGGGTATCCATTATATAAATATGAAATTCTCCCTCTTCTACTGCTTTTTCAACTTCAGGGGCTAACACTAAATCCTTCTTATTGAAGCCTGGTATTAAGACACCTTTATCTTTAACTCTATCTATGAATTTACACAGTCTAAAGAATCCTTCTATTTTTTCATTTACTCCTCCAATAGGTTGAACTTCCCCCAGTTGATTTACTGAACCTGTAACTGCTATATTTTGCTTTATAGGCCTTTTACTTAAGGCTGATAATATACAAATAACTTCTGCAATAGATGCACTATCCCCATCTATTAATCCATAAGTTTGTTCAAAACTTAAATAAAAATCTACTGGTAATTCTTCATAGGGACTAATTAAATTATTTAAAAGTCCCTTTAATATACTAATTGATTTTTCATGTATTTTACCACTTAGCTTATTTTCCTTTTGAATATCAATTATTCTTCCATTACCACTTTGGGCAACACAGGTTATCCTCATTGGCTTTCCAAAGGAATAATATCCAGTATCTATTACAGCAAGTCCATTAATTACTCCTACTTTCTCTTTGTTTACAGTAATTAATATTTTATTTTCTTTATATAATTTATCATATTCCTCCTCTATTACTTCCCTTTCATAGGCAATTTCTATAATATCTTCTCTCTCAATCATTGATGCTTTCCTATTTTTTGCTCTATCATTAGCTAGTAAAATTAATTTTTCTATTTCTCTTTCTTCAATGCTTATCCTACTTCTATCATTTGCCCTCCTAGATAGATACTTTATTATTTCATTTAAAGCCTCCATTGAAAGTATATTTAAGGAATTTTCCTTAACAACTTTGTTTGCTAAGGCTATGGCATATTTTTTTGATTCATTATTTAATTCAATTACAGACTTAAATTCAGCCCTAAGAGGAAATAATCTTCTAAAATCCTCGTCTAAGTTATATAAAATATCATAAGATTCTTGGTTTCCTATTAATATAACTTTTAATTTTATTGGAATAGGTTCCGGCTTCAAACCATTTATAGAAATCAATTCTATATAGGATTTTGAAACATCGAAATTTACTTTATTAGTTAATAATACTTTTTTAAGCTGGAGATATGCATTAAAATTACTAGCTAAGGAATTCATACTAATAATTAAACATCCATTATTTGCCCTTAAAATACTTCCTGAATTTATCAGTGAAATATCTGTTGAATATACTCCATTATTGTTTTCATATTCAATAAACCCTATAAGATTATTTACACTTGGATCCTCCTCATATATTACAGGTGGATTTAATACCAAACTGTTATCAACAAGCAGATGAATATTATTTTTATGAATTATCTTATATAGCTCCTCTTCATCCTCATCTACATCAATATTATAACAGTCAATAATTTTCCTTTCTATAACTAAAAAAAGTCTTTCTAAAAATTCATAAGCATTATCATCATCAATAAATTCCAATAGTGCTTCATCTTTATAAACTTCCATTTGATTGGTTAGGAAATCTGTATATAGCTCCCTTAACTTTTTCATAGATATAGATTCAATTTCTTTAAGCTTTGCCAATATGTGTTCTGCTTTTTTCTTTAGTTTATTAGCTTTTACTACTATTTCTTCTTTTCTTAAATTGCTTAAATCATCATACTGCTTTTCTGTAATTATTTTCCCATCTACAAGAGGAATAAATGCAAATCCCTTATTAGTTACTTTAACTTCAAAGTTTTCTACTCTGGCACTTTCTATTAATTCATTTATATAATTACTTCGCTTATTTTGAATTTCATCTATTAAATCTTCTTTTCTATTATCTGATGATGAATTATAAAAATCTTCTACTATTTCTAAATAGCGATTTTTTATTTCTTCAACAGCTTTTTTTAATTTTCTTCCATTACCATTGTTAACAAATAGAGCTTCTGGTTTTTTTGAATCTTCATATATAACGTAACAAATATCCTTTGGAGGTTCTAGATATTTGTACTGCTCCTCTATATATTTCTTTAATTCAATTATCTTATCCTTTGAAAAGGTATCTATTAAATAAAGGTTATACCCTTCCTTATCAATATTAAGAGCCCTTCCGATCTTTTTAAATTCAGACTCAAATATATTAATACTTGTAGGGTTATTTTTGTCATCACCGCTAAAATCAAAATTATATTTAACATCATTTATCTTCAACTCTTTTTTCATAAATTCCCACTTTATAATTTGCCTAAGCAATTATTAAGAAGCAGTTCCCCCCTTTTTTATTGTTTATTATATAGATATTCTAAAAGGTGTTATTTAGGGAACATTTTTTTAATAAAAAGAGTTATTAATTATTTTTTAATGTACAATGCACAATGCATAGTTATGGAAAATCTATATTTCAGAAATTACACGGTAGTTTCATCCTCAATTGTTAATTGAATTGATAGTATACGTGGCAAATAAAACTTGGCGAAGATAAATAGGATATGCGAAATAAGCATATCCTATTTATCGTAGCCTGTTTATTAGCACTTTTCTACATAAGTTCAATGAACTTATCTACTGCTTCCTCTGCTCTTTTTAAATCTTCTTCAGAAGGAACAAAGCAGAATGCTATACCAGGATCCACAGTCTTAAGTTTTAATTCTTTAAGCCTTGATGTAATCATCTTTACACCTTCTCCGCTCCAGCCATATGAACCAAAGGCTAAGGCAGCTTTTCCTCTATTAACAACTGGGCTAATTAAGGATAGTAAATCCCAAGATGGTTTTACAGCATCTTGATTTATTGTTGGTGAACCAATCATAATACCCTTAGCTGCTTCTAGCTTTTTAACACTTTCCTCTAATGGAACTTCTGTTATTTCAGTTATATCTGCTTTAAACCCCTTCTCTTCTAGCTTATCTTTTAAAAATTGAGCCATGAATTCTGTGTTGCCATAAGCTGAAATATAAAATATTTCTACTTTTTTATTATCAACCTTAACTTCAGCAGCCCATTCTTTATATAAATTAAGGATTTTTTCAATATTATTCATATGTACTGGACCATGACTTGGAGCAATTATATCAAAATTCAATCCTTCTATTTTATTTAATGCCATTAATACAAATTTTTTAAATGGTCCCATTATACAATCAAAATAGTATTTCATTTCAACAAAGTAATCTTCATTTAAACTTGAAGTAATTGATCCTTCCGGGCAGTAATGTGAACCTGTAAAATCACATGTAAATAAAAGATTTCTCTCTTCTACATAAGTAAACATTGTATCTGGCCAATGTAAATTTGGTGCTGGTATAAATTTAAGACTTGTTTTTCCTAAGCTGATTTCCCCCTTTGCATCTTCACTATTAAAATCTTTATTTAAAATATTTTTCAAGTAATTTAATGCTGCTTTTGTTCCAACAACCTTTGCCTTAGGATATTTTTCTATTAATTTAATTAATGATCCGCTATGATCTAATTCTGTATGTTGAACAACAATATAATCAACTTCTCTATCACCAATAATAGAAGTAATATTTTTTACAAATTCTTCATGAAAGCCTGTTTTCACACTATCGATTATGGCTATTTTTTCATCATCTATTAAATAAGAATTATAAGTAGTTCCTTTTTTTGTTTCCATTATTATATCGAATACTTCTAAACCTGGATCTTTAACTCCCACCCAGTAAATATTATCTATAATCTTTTCTACCATATTTATCCCTCCAAATTAGCATATATTTTTTTGCACACTTATAAATACTTTACCACAAAACTTTTCTTCAAACAATTATTTTTTCGAAACTTAAAATACTACTTAATATTTATTATCGGTTATTAAAGTTTAGTTTTTATATCGATTTCAATAATATTTTATATTATTGCACTCTAATTAGAAAAACATATACAAGATCCTTAATATTCTATTATTTTTGGCTTTTTCCCATCTCTTAATACAAGTTTTCTAGATTTATATTTAAATTTTGAAATTAAAAGAGAAAGCATTTTATTTCTACTTTCTCTTTTTATATATTTTTTAATTTGCAACTTATTTAGTTTTTAAATGAATGTACAGGTGCTGGTATCCTTCCACCTCTTTCAATAAATAATTTTGAAGAATTTTCATTAATCTTCATTACAGGTGCCCTGCCTAGAAGTCCGCCAAATTCTACCATATCCCCAACTGTACATCCTGGTGCTGGTATTATTCTAGCTGCTGTTGTCTTGTTATTTATCATGCCTATTGCCGCCTCATCTGCTATCATTGCAGCCAGAGTTTCTGCTGATGTATCTCCTGGTACTGCTATCATATCCAATCCAACAGAGCAAATAGCCGTCATTGCTTCTAGTTTTTCTAAATTTATTGCTCCCTTTAATACTGCATCAATCATACCTGCATCTTCTGACACCGGAATAAAGGCTCCACTTAGCCCTCCAACATGACTGCAGGCCATAATTCCACCCTTTTTAACAGCATCATTTAATAATGCTAAAGCAGCTGTTGTACCATGAGTTCCTACAGATTCTAAGCCCATTTCTTCAAGTATATGAGCTACAGAGTCACCTATAGCTGGTGTTGGTGCTAATGATAAATCTACAATTCCAAAAGGTACTTCAAGTCTTTTTGATGCTTCCTTTGCTACTAATTGTCCCATTCTGGTAATTTTAAAGGCTGTTTTCTTTATTGTTTCAGCTACTACATCAAAGGGGTCTCCTTTTACCTTTTGCAATGCTCTTTGAACAACTCCAGGACCACTTACTCCAACATTTATTATTTTATCTGCTTCCCCCACTCCATGGAAGGCTCCTGCCATAAATGGGTTGTCCTCTACTGCATTGCAAAATACAACTAACTTAGCGCATCCAAAACCCTTACTTTCTTTTGTTAACTCAGCAGTTTTCTTAATAATTTGCCCCATTTCTTTTACAGCATCCATGTTAATTCCACTTCTAGTGGAACCTATATTTACTGATGCACATACCTTTTTAGTTTTTGCAAGGGCTTCTGGAATTGACTTTATTAATATTTTATCTCCCTTTGTATATCCCTTTTGAACTAAAGCTGAAAATCCCCCTATAAAATCTATTCCTAAATGTTCTGCCGCTTTATCTAAAGTTTCTGCAAACTTAACATAATCCTCTTCATTTGTAGCTCCAGCTATTATTGAAATTGGGGTTACAGATACTCTCTTATTAACTATCGGTATGCCAAATTCATTTTCTATTTCTTTGCCTACTTTTACCAAATCTTTTGCAGAAGTGATTATTTTATTGTATATTTTCTCTCTAGCCTTCTCTCCATCTGAATCAATGCAGTCTAATAAAGAAATCCCCATGGTAATAGTTCTTATATCTAAATTTTCTTCTTCAATCATTTTTATTGTTTCTAAAATATTATTAGTATTCATTTTTATCCTCCAAATCCCTATTATAAACTATGCATTGAATTAAATATTTCTTCTCTCTGAATCTTAACATCTACCCCAAGTTCTTTTCCCTTTAAAATTAAACCTTCTTTTATTAAATCAAAACTACTAGAAGCTTTTTCTAAATCAAGCATCATTATCATTGTAAAATACTCATTCATTATAGTTTGGTTTACATCTAAAATATTGATATTAAATTTAAGTAATTCATTGCTTATTCCTGCAATTATTCCTACCTTGTCTTTTCCTATTACAGTTAAAATTCCTTTCATTTTTTATCCCCTCTCACTTTTAATTAACAATTTAACTCGCTAAATTTTTACTTTTAATTCTATTATTTTCATATAGAATTGTCAATCAAAACTCCCCTATTTTTTAAATTAAAAGTAAATTTTTATGAAATTAACAAAAAAAGATACCTTGCAGCATAATTTTGCAAAATATCTTTTCTTATATATTAATCAAAGAATTCATCTTCTAATTTTTCTAAATCTAATATTCTTATTTCTTTTAAGTTAAAATCAATAAGGCCATCATTTTTCATACTAATTAATTCTCTAGAAAGAGAAGGCCTTGCTACTCCCATCTCTTCTGCCAGTTCCTTTTTTGATTTTATCTTTAGTACTAACGAATCCTTTGCCTTATAGTTATCTAATAGCAGCTTACATATTTTTCTCCTTATTGTATCTAATTCTATTAGTTTTATTTTTTTATTTAGGTTTACTAGTTTTTGAGATAGTAATCCTAAGAAATTCTCAGTAAATTTAGTATTATTCTTCATTATATTTAAAATAGTTTTTTTAGGGAAAGAAATTATTTTACAATTTTCTACAGCCATAACTGTAGAAGGATAAGTTCCCTCTTTTATAAATATTATTGCCTCTGCAAAAGCATCACTTTCCTTAAGGTTTGCTAAAGTTAGCACCTTCCCATTTTCATATACATTTTGTACAACAGTTCTTCCTTCTATTATTATAGATAAACTATTGCAGGGCTCACCTTGATTAGCAATTATTTGCCCTTTATTATAGGATCTTACTATATAAACTTCCTCATCTAAAATTTTCTGTATTTCATCATCTTTAATATCCTTAAAAAATCTAGCCCTTTGTAATGTTTTTATCATATCTTTTCCTTTCAAAACCTAACCAAAAATATTATATAATTTTTTATTCTCTATTCCTTTACCTTTTATTCTTTAACTATATTTAGTAAATCCTTCTGCTTATAATTTGCAGCCAAATCATAATAAATAGCCTAATACAACAAAAATATATGAATATCCTAATCTCTTCTTCAATTTTAAATAGGCTATTCCACTTAGTACTGAAAATATCATACATGATATTCCATTCCAAATTTCTATACCTTTAAGCCTAGAAATAAAATGAAAAGCTCCCCATGTAAAAGCTAATACTAGTCCACCAAATGGAGTCTTCCTACTTTTTATTTTACTATATTCTTTTAAACTAAAGAAGCCTGCTTAACTAAATAGTTAGTAAAGCAGACTTCTTTAATATTTAAATTAACCTAAGAACATTTTTAAGTCGTCTTCTACGTTTGTGATTCCGCCAATTCCAAAGTTTTCAACAAGTACTTTAGCAACATTTGGTGAAAGGAATGCTGGTAGAGTTGGTCCTAAGTGGATATTCTTAACTCCAAGGTATAGTAATGATAATAATACTATAACAGCTTTTTGTTCATACCATGCAATGTTGAATGCTAATGGTAAATCATTAATGTCTTGTAATTCGAATACTTCTTTAAGTTTTAATGCAATTAATGCTAATGAGTATGAGTCGTTACATTGTCCTGCATCTAGAACTCTTGGGATTCCACCGATATCTCCTAAGTCTAATTTGTTATATTTGTATTTTGCACAACCTGCAGTTAAGATAACTGTATCTTTTGGTAATGCTTTTGCAAAATCTGTGTAGTAGTTTCTTGATTTAGCTCTACCGTCACATCCAGCCATTACGAAGAACTTCTTAATAGCCCCTGACTTAACAGCATCTACAACTTTATCAGCAAGTGCAAATACTTGGTTGTGAGCAAATCCACCAATGATTTCTCCCTTTTCTATTTCTGTTGGAGCCTTGCATGTTTTAGCAAGTTCAATTATTTCTGAGAAATCTTTCTTTTCTCCATCTACTCCTGGTATATGCTTACATCCTGGGAATCCAGCAGCTCCAGTTGTGAATACTCTAGCCTTGTAGCTTTCCTTTGGAGGTACTATACAGTTAGTAGTCATTAAAATTGGTCCATTGAAGCTTTCGAATTCTTCTTTTTGTTTCCACCATGCATTTCCGTAGTTTCCTACAAAGTGATCATATTTCTTGAATGCTGGGTAGTAGTGAGCTGGTAACATTTCTGAGTGAGTATAAACATCTACTCCTGTTCCCACTGTTTGCTCTAATAATTGTTCTAAGTCTTTTAAGTCGTGACCTGAAACTAAGATACCTGGGTTATTTCTAACACCTATATTAACCTTTGTTATTTCAGGGTTTCCATAAGTTCCAGTATTAGCGCTATCTAATAGAGCCATACCGTCTACCCCAACTTTACCTGTTTCTAAAGTTAAAGCAACTAATTCATCTACTGTTAAGTTATCATCTAATAACTTAGCTAAAGTTTCTTGCATAAATGCACTAACTTCTTCGTTATCATAGCCTAGTTCGTTAGCATGCTTCATGTATGCTGCTAAACCTTTTAATCCATAAGTTATAAGTTCTCTTAAGCTTCTTACATCTTCATCTTTAGTTGCTAATACACCAACTTCTGTTGATTTTGCATCATATTCTTCTCTTGTTGAAGCAGTCCATAATGCAGCTTCTGATAAACCTTCTTTGTTTGATAATTGATTTAATAATTCTTCTTTTATTTCTAATACTCTTTTTACTCTATCGTAGAATATTTCATCATCAAAGTTAGCATTAGTTATTGTTGTAAATAGGTTTATAGTTACATAGTGGTTAACTTCAGCTGAAACTTCTTTTCCTTCTTTTCTAAGTCTAGTTGTAACATCTGATAATCCCTTTGTTACATATACTAATAAGTCTTGCATTCTAGCAAGGTCTGGTGACTTTCCACATACTCCAAACTTTGTACATCCTGTACATCCTGCTGTTTCTTGACATTGGAAACAAAACATTTTATTTTCCATAAAAAATAGCCTCCTTAAATATATTTAAAAATTAATTATTTCAAAATGTTCATTTGATATACTCATTATAACCAGTTTTTACAGAAGAATCGGTAACAGAGGTTACAGGAATGAATATTTTTTTATTTTTCTTAAATATTTTTATTTAATAAATCCATATATCTTTATATATTCCTTAATAAAGAAAAAAGAAGCATTTTTAAAAATATTCTTATCTCTTTTTATAGCAAAAAAGCAAGCTGCTCATAAACAATTTATGAAACAACTTACTTTTTACTTCTTATCCCTTGTTATTTGTTATCTGTTAATCCTTAATTGAACTCCGCCTTGCTTCCCTTATTAGTAGATGTAATAACTATCTTTGAATCTATTCTATCCTTTAATTCCTGTACGTGAGATATTATACCTACTACTCTTCCATCATTTTGAAGTTCAACTAAGCATTCTATAGCATTATCTAGAGATTCTGAGTCTAAGGTTCCAAAGCCTTCATCAACAAAAATAGTATCCAACTGTATTCCACCTGAATAAGCCTGAACAACATCAGCTAATCCTAGAGCCATTGATAAAGATGCTTTAAAGGATTCTCCACCAGATAAGGTTTTTACATCTCTAGATTTTCCTGTATAGTTATCAAATACTTCTAGATCTAACCCTTGTCCCTTTCTCTTATCTCCTACCTCTTCCTTTCTTAGAAGCTCAAATCTATTACAGCTCATTCTTGAAAGCCTTAAATTTGCTGCTGTAATTATATCTTCGAAATAAGAGGCTAGTACATATCTTTCAAAACTTATTCTTCTACCATTATCACCATTAATAATTTTTGACAGCCTTCCTATTGTGCTATATTTTTTCTCATCCTTTTCTATTAATTCATTATTCTTTTTAATCTTTTCTAATAGTTTTATATTTTGTTCTATTTTTGAATATAGCTTTTTCTCATTATCCTGTACCTTTAATTTTTCTCCTTTATAATTTTCAATTTTAAGTTCTAATTCCTTAATATCCTTTTTAACAAGACCTTGGCATTCCTTAGTTATATCTGTTAATAATTTTTCTGTATTAGCTAAATTATTATTATAATTATTTATTTCCTTTTCTAAAGCTTCTATTTCTACTTCTTTAAGCTGGCTGTTTTTATAATCACGACCATCTTTGAAGCCTAAGGCTAAAGTTTTCTCTCTAAATATTTCAATAGATTCTTCTAATTCTTTTTTTGTTTCTATTAACCTATTTTCTAAGGATTGTTTATTTCCATTTTCTTTATCTAAATTAGATTTTAATTGATTATATTCTGCTTCTGCTTTTTCATAATTCTTTTTTAATACTTCTAATTTAGATACTATTTCTCTTCTTATAATTTCAAGCTCATTACAGGATTTAACATCCCCCTTAAATTCTTCTTCAATATTTTTCAGGTTAGTTTCTTCTATTTTTAGGTTTTCTTTATAGGATAAAAGCTCTTTATTTTTTTCTTCTAAGTCATTTCTTAACTTATCGTTTCTAGCTTCTTTATTTTTCTTATCTCCAGTTTTTTCCTCTTCCTTATCAACTAATTTAGCTATTTCTTCTATTTCCCTCTTAGTTTTTATTAGCTCAAATTTATTTTCATTTATTAGATCTGAAACCTTCTCAATTTCTAGGGATGCATCTTCAAAATTATTTTTATCAAATATTTTCATTAATGAAGGAATAATTATTTCTTGTTTATTTGATTCTAAATTTGCATTTATTTTAGATAAATCCCTATAATATTCTTCCCTAGCATCATATAATTTATCTGCCTTAGCTTTTGCTTCTTTTACTAATTTTTCATCTACAACTTCACTATCTAAAACTGCTAAATTTGGATGATGCTCTGAACCGCATACTGGGCAGGCTTCTCCCTCTATTAAGTTTTTAGCAAGTATTCCTGCTTGATTTCTTCTAAAGGTTTCTTCTAAATTTTCATAATTATTCTTTGCATCTTTATAGGCTTTATCGGCCTCTTCGTAAACTAAGGATAACTTTGAGTGGTTACTGCTTTCCCTCTTATAGCTTTCTAAAGAGTTTAATAATTTATCTAAATCCTCTTTTTTCTTATTTAGGTTAAGAGCATTTATTTCTAAGGCATTCTTTTTATTTTTTAAACTATTTATATTTTCTAACTCTGTTCCTAATTTATTTATTAACTCACTATTATTTTTTATTTCTAAATTAATATCGTTAATAGTTTTTTCTAAGTTTAATACAAGAGTCTTTAGTTTATTAACTTTACTTTTCTTTTCCTCATACTTAGAAACCTTATCTTTTAATTTATCTATTTCAGTTAATTTACTTAATAAAGTATTTTTTTCTTCTTCCTTGTTTTTTTCTTCTTGAAAGCTCTTATAAGCTAAGTCATAGTCTTTTTTATACTTTTCTATCTTTTTAATAGATTCTTTTAAGTTTGAATCTATTCCATCATATAGGAATTTTTTATATCTATAATCTTTTTCATAAAAATCTAGCTTTAACGCCTTTTTGGCTTTTTCTAGGACAAGGGACTTTTCTTTGTAATTACTCTTTAGAGAGGTTAATTTTTCAAATTCTAACTTTATTGAATCCTTTTTTTCTAACTTTTTATTATTTTCATTTATTACTGCTAATTCCTTAGATAAAACCTCTATTTCCTCTTGAATTTTATCTAATTCATCCTTTAAATTTGAAATCTTTTCTTCATCAGAACTTATTTCTTCTTCAAAGGCTTTTATTATTTCAGCTAAATTTATATCCTTTCCTTCTATCATTGCCTTTAAGGCTATATTTTCATCATCTACCATAAAGGATCTAATATTATTTTCCCTATCCCTTTGAATAAGCTCTATATTTCTTTTTAATTCATTAGCTTGATTTTTAATATTTTGCTGAATATCTGAAAATACCTTTGTTCCAAATATTTTTCTAAATATTTCTTCTTTTTTATCACTATCTGAATTTAATAACTTCTTAAATTCACCTTGGGGAATCATAACCAATTGCTTAAATTGTTCTGAGTTAATGCCCAAAATCTCTTCTATTGCTTTAGTAACTTCTTTAACTCCTGTTATAGTTTTATCCTTAAGCTTTAATTCTGCGCTGGCCTTATTTTCTGTAAGCCCCTCTCCTCTTTGCTTTTTCCTATAATATTGAGGAGCTCTCTTTACATAGTAATCCTTATTTCTCATAGAAAACCATAACTCTACTTCTGTCTTAGTTTCTGGAGAGGCAAAGTCACTTCTTAAAGTTTTTCCGTCCCTTTCACTTCCACTTGCTTCTCCAAAAAGGGCAAAGTTAATGGCATCAAAAATTGTTGTTTTACCAGCTCCTGTATTACCTGTTATTACAAATATATTTTTTTCTTTAAGATTTTCTTCAAAATCTAGTTCTTGTCTTTCTGCATATGGTCCAAAAGCTGATATTATTAATTTTTTTATCTTCATATTAATACTCTTCCCCCTTAGCTTTGTCCATTATATTCGTAATAATTTCTAATTCTTCACTGGTACATTCTTCACCAACTATATCTTTGTAAAAATCCTTAAATAAGGTTAAGGTGGATTTTCCCCTTATGTCAGCTATTTTTCTTTCTGAACCTTGCTTATTTAATCTTTCTTCTCTCACTAGCTCCATCACATTTGGATAAACAGTCCTAAGCTTAGACATTGGATCTAAGATTTCACCTTTATCCCTTAATATTACCTTAATATAGTCTTCTTTACTTAAATCATCCTTTGTAGAATCATTTATTATATCTTCAAGATAACCTTCTATAATTCTAAAATCCCTTTTAGGCTTTAACTTATAAAAGCTTACATCAACATTGCCTTCTGAATCTAAATTGATTATATTTATCCCCTTTTTTTGATTAACTTCTGAGAAGGAATATTTCATTAAAGATCCTGAATATCTTATTTTTTCATTTCCTACTTTTTGGGGACCATGTAAATGACCAAGAGCTGTATAGTTGAATTTTTCAAAAAGCTTTTCATCTATAAAGTCTGTTCCTCCTATAGAAATTGGCTTTTCTGAATCTGACTCAACTAGTTCTTCAAAGTTTCCCTCTCTTATTTTTGTTACATAGCCATGGGCAATTGCAATATTTCTTTCTTCTTCATTTAAATCTTTATTTATTTCATCTATTATTCTTTTCATTGCATCATTTGGAGTTTTTATATTTTCATCTTCATATAAATCCCTTACAACTGGTGCATCAGCAAAAGGTATGGGATAAAAATTCACCTTTCCAAACTCATCTTCTAAAAGAATTTTTTCTATATTTCTTTTAAGATTTCCTACAATATATAAGCCGCTTCTTCTTAATAAAGAACTTCCAAAATCTAATCTTTCATTACTATCATGATTACCAGCTATGGCAATTACAGGTGTTCTTAGATCTATTACTATTTTTTCAAAAGTTTTATTTAGTAGCTCAACTGCTTGTACGGGTGGTATTGATCTATCATACAAATCTCCTGCTATTACTAATAAATCTGGCTTTTCTTTTTCTATGACCTTAAATAATTCTTCTAAAATGTACTCCTGGTCCTCAGTCATATAAAAACCATTAACAAGTTTTCCTATATGCCAGTCCCCCATGTGAAAAATCTTCATTAAATCACCCCATTTTTCAGTTTTCATTGTATTTATTTTATATTATACATTATTTTCAACTTTAATTATTGAAGATTATTAGAATTCCTTATTAGATATTATTTCTAAATAGTGACTTAAAAAAAATCTAATATAAAAAAAGACTGTTGAAGGCTACAACAATCTTTTCCATTCATATTATTAACTTTTCAACAAAGTTAGCAATTTTCCTTAATTGTTAATTGCTAATTGTAAATTGGCCCTATGCTGCTTTTTCATTTAAAAAGGAAATAGTTTTTTTTCCCTGAGCCTTGCTTAATGATTTTGCTACTAAATATGCAAGAAAGGCATCAATGCAGTGATGTACCATTGTTCCTACTATAGTAATTAAAACTATTGTATAGGAATCAATTCCAAAAGGTATTATAGCTAGTCCCTCTAGAACACCATGAATTGGTGCAGTAGCAGCTATAGCTCCCTTGTAATTTTCATTTTTACTAAATATCTTTCCTCCAAAATATCCAACAATAATATGAGTTGCCGCCCTAAGTGCCACTACAGGTGCTGATGTTATAAAGAAACCAATGGTGGAACCTAGTCCAACTATTACAGCTACCTTTGGAGAAATTAGCATAGCAATAAATAAAGGAACATGGGATGCTAATGTAGCCGTAAATGGCCCTACAATTATTTTTAAAAATCCAAATGAAATAGGAATAATAAGTGATAATGCCACTAATAATCCAGCTAGTACCATTTTTTTAATTCTTGTATTATTCATTTTACCCCTCCTTAAGTGTATATACACCAGTATAATACCGAGTTTACATCTTGTAAATACTTTTTATAAAAAAATTTATTATTATTCATAGATATTCCCTAAAATAATATAATTTATAATGAGTAAATATTAAGAGAGGTACTTTATGTTTGAAAATAATACAATAATTCCCCTGCTGCTTTCGTTAATAGCAGGATTATCAACAGTTTTAGGTGCATTTGTAGTCTTTTTTACCAATTTTAATAAAGAAAAATTAATTACATTTTCATTAGCATTTTCTGCTGGAGTTATGATGACTGTTTCTTTTATAGACCTTTTTATGGCTTCTATGGATAACCTATGCAAAAATTATGGAAATCTTATTGGAATATTAGCTTCCTTAACCTTTCTAATTTCAGGAGCTATAATTACAGCTTTAGTTGATAAACTTCTTGACCAAAATAATGTAGTTAAAAATAAAAAGACTTCTTCAAAAAATTTGTTTAGAGTTGGTTTAATTTCAATGATAGGCCTTATGATTCATAATTTCCCTGAAGGAATTGCAACCTTTATTTCTGGTTATGAAAATATCTCCCTGGGAGTATCCGTGGCTTTAGCAATTTCTCTTCATAATATTCCCGAGGGTATTTCTATTTCTTTGCCAATTTATTATTCAACAGGCAGCAGGCTCAAAGCATTCAAATATTGCCTTATATCTGGAATTGCTGAACCCCTTGGCGCCCTTACTGCCTTTCTATTCTTAAAACCATACATAAACGAAACTATATTATCAATAACCTTTTTATTAGTAGCAGGAATAATGTTATACATTTCCTTTATGGAGCTTATTCCTACTGCAAAATCCTATAGATATAATAAGATTTATGCTGTTTCCTTATTTCTTGGAATTTGTGTTATACCAATAAGCCATGTTTTTGTCGGATAAACCGACAAAAACAATGCAGAATTCAAAATGCATAATTCACAATTAAGGTAGTTTTTCAGATATCTGAAAAACAAAAAACGCCTAAAACATAGGCGTTTTTATCTTATTAGTCAATTGTCAGCCCAGGGCTGACTAATCTTTTTTGTATTTTAAAGTTAAGCTTATTATTTTCTTGACTATTAAAGAAGCAACAGGATAAGGTATGTTATATAATTTTAGTACCTTCATTATGGATTCCTCTTTTTCTTCTATTTTTTTAAATATTTTTTCTACACTTGATTTCTTTCCCCTAGTATCTTCATAATCATCAATTAATAAGTCAAATTCTCTTAGTATTTTAATATGAATTGGTTCATCCTCTGTTATTTTACAGCTTGGAAAGGCTTCGTCATCATATATTTCTTTTGGATAGGGCTTTGCAAAATCAAATAAAAAGTTATTTGCAAATCCATATAGGCCTGAATTACTTAAATTTTTTACTAGGTACCATGTATCATTATTATCTAAGAAATTCGGACATGCATCCATAGGTATAAATTTTAAGTCATCATTTTCAACTATATGTTTATCTTCTTTATTTTTCATTTATTTCCTCCCAAAAATGTTCCAATATAAGTATATGTTTATAAATTATATATGTTTCCTTAAAGATTGGAACTTTCTAATATCAGGTTAATAGCACCAACCTATTATTAAGTGAATAGAATATAGAATATACAGGAGGTAATGCTATGTACGATTCTAATGATAATCCTTTAAGAAATTTATTTATTGGTCTTGATAAGAAAGTTCCAATTTTAAATAATAAAGAAATATTTCCTATTAATTTTGATAATGCTGCCACAACTCCAGTTTTTAAAAGTGTTCTAAAAGAAATAGCTAAAACTTGTGAATTATATGGTGCCATAGGAAGAGGTACAGGGCAAAAATCGGAGTATTCTACACATAAGTACCATGAATGTAGAGATTATATTTTAGATTTTTTTAATGCTCCAAAAGATAAGTACACAGTTATTTTCGTAGGTAACACTACTGAAGGTATTAATAGACTTTCAAATATCTTAATTGAAAAGAAAACTGATATCGTTATTGCAACAAGAATGGAACACCACTCAAATGATCTTCCTTGGAGGGGAAAATGTGATATTAAATATGTTGAAGTAGATAAGGATGGCCGATTAAAACTAGATGAACTAGAATACTTATTAGAAAAATATAAGGGCCAGGTAAAATATGTGACTTTAACAGCAGCTTCTAATGTTACTGGTTATGTTAACGACTTATCTTTTATTGCAAAACTAATTCACAGTTATAATGCTAAGCTAATTGTAGATGGTGCTCAAATTGTAGCTCATAAAGAATTAAACATGTATCCTGAAAATGAGCTTGAAGCAATAGATTTCCTAGTATTTTCTGCCCATAAAATCTATGCTCCCTTTGGTAGTGGTGCTATTATAGGACTTAAGGAAACTTTCGAAAGATTAAACAGTGATTATAAAGGCGGAGGAACTGTAGATAGAGTTTTCGATGATTTTGAAGTTTATTTACCTCCTCCTGAAAAAAATGAGGCTGGCAGCCCAAACTTCCTTGGTGTAATAGCTTTGGTTCAAGCTATGAAGGAAGTAAAGAAAATAGGCTTTAAGAGTATAGAGGAAAATGAAAGAAAACTATTAAAAGTAGCTCTAGATGGATTGAATTCTATAAAAAAGGTTATAACCTATGGTGATAATCATAATATATCAGATAGGCTTGGTATAGTAATATTTAATATTGAAGGGCTTTATGATATAGATACAGCTAAATATCTGGCAACCTTACGTGGAATAGCAGTTAGGCAAGGAGCCTTTTGCGCCCATCCATATGTAAATAGATTATTACATTCCCATAGCAATAAATCTAATGATTATTCTAGAAGTAACTACTGTAAGTTATCTGGAATGGTACGGGCAAGCTTTGGATTATATAATTCTATCAATGAAGTGGAAATATTCTTAAATACTGTTGAGCTAATTACAAAGATAATATAAAAATTGGGCTGTTTCAAAAAAGAAGATTGCGGACAACCTTCTTTTTTTGTAGCAGCTCTTTAATTTTTAATTTTCTTGGCAATTAAGAATTTAGTAGGGATTCCCTGCTCTGTAAACATTCTTTCATGCTCAGTTTCAACATTACCAAGGAAATCACTTTTATGTAAATCATAAGTTATATACTCTATATTAAAATTTGCTTCTTTAAAATATTCTAAGGATTCTTGGAATAATTCATCATCATCTGTTTTAAAATAAATTTCTCCACCATCAACTAAAAACTCTCTATAGTTATTTAATTGCCTTGTATGAGTCAATCTTCTTTTCTTATGTCTTTCTTTTGGCCATGGATTACAGAAATTAATATATATTCTGTCTACTTTATCTTCACTGCTAAAAGCATCTGATATTAAAGCGATTTCTTGAGCCATTAATTTCAGATTATCAACTTCTCTGCCTTTTTCTTCATATGCTTTTTCTATATTTCTTTTAGCTAAAACTAAAACCTCGTCTTTTATATCTATTGCAATATAATTTATATTTGGATTTTCTGCACCGTGAACAGCTATAAAAGTACCCTTTCCACAGCCTAATTCTAGATAAATGGGGTTTTCCTTATTTTTAAACTCTGACGCCCATTTCCCCTTATTATTCTTTGGATTTGTTATAAAAAAATCACATTTCTCAAGTTCAGGCCTAGCCCATGGTTTCTTCCTTAATCTCATATTATTCACTCCATCCATTGTAATTCATAACAATTATACAGATTTATTGCATTTCTATCAAACTTTATTTTATTAATCTAACCATATTTATCATATACCTAGTATCAAGGATTTACAAATTCCTGCTGGAATTGTTATATACTATTTTTCTGGCAATACACTTTCAATAGGAAAAATAATTGCTGGGTTGCTAATTTTATTAGGCTTAACTTATAACATAATTAAGGGAAAATCATTAGAAGAAAGGGTAAAAAAGAAGCCCTATCAAAGTGATTTTAAAAATCATTTTGATAGGGTCTTTTTTATTTTAAGATTTTCAGCTTACCTGAAAATCCTCCTCAATTGTGCATTTTGAATTATGCATTGTGAATTGAGATAAGCTTACTTATCGCCAAAGTATCTGTTTAATAATCCTAAGAATGCTTTTCCATGTCTAGCTTCGTCTTTACACATTTCGTGAACTGTGTCATGGATTGCATCTAGGTCTAATTTCTTAGCTAAAGTTGCTAAATCTTTCTTTCCTTGAGTTGCACCATATTCTGCTTCTACTCTTGCTTCTAAGTTAGCCTTTGTATCTGCTACAACAACTTCTCCTA
>JAAYOT010000026.1 GCA_012520205.1 Clostridiales bacterium | reverse complement strand
TTTATTGACAAACGATAAATGATATATTATTCTATATTTAGAAATTATAAATGAGGTGTTTTATGAAAAAATATTCAACATTATTTTTAAAGATAGCAGTTTTTCTTATTGGACTTCCAGTCCTTGCTGCTTGTTTTTATATACTACCTAAGATAATATTTGAAATGTTTACAATGCCTGCAAAAGGTGTCTTTTTACTACTTGTTTTTTTGTAATTATGTCGGGATCAGCAGTATCCTTTTTCACTGCCTTATATCAGGCCTTTAATCTTTTAAGTTATATTGATAATAATAAGGCTTTCTCTGAATTATCTGCAACTGCTTTAAGTAAAATAAAAAAATGTGCAATTATAATAAGTGCATTTTATACAGCAGGCTTACCAATTTTATATATGATTGCTGAGCTGGATGATGCTCCTGGAGTTATAGTAATAGGACTTGTTATTATATTAGCTTCAGCTATAATTGGTGTTTTTGCTGCTGTTCTTCAAGAGCTTTTGAAAAATGCCATAGAATTAAAATCAGAAAATGATTTAACGATTTGAGGTGATTGAAAATGGCAATTATAGTTAATATTGATGTAATGCTTGCAAAAAGAAAAATGAGTGTTACAGAACTTTCAGAAAAGGTTGGAATTACAATGGCCAATATTTCTATTTTAAAAAACGGAAAGGCAAAAGCAATAAGATTCTCTACTTTAGATGCTATTTGTAAGGCTTTAGACTGTCAACCTGGGGATATTTTGGAATATAGAGAAGATGAATAAAATATAATAGCAGGGTTCACCACCCTGCTACCTACTTCCCTAACTGTTTCCAATGTTCAAAGGCTTCACTTAGCTCAGAAAGGGAAATTGCTTTATCCTGTGCCCTAATAGCTCCTCGGAGTCTTGCCACATTCATAGTAAAAGCATTTATTTCGTCTCTTTCAGAACTAAATTGTATTCTCTTTATAACCTTTTCCCATGCATCATTTAATTTTTCAGTATTTGTACTTGCTTTTTCCCACTTTTCTTCCATAATATTATTATTTATCACTTCAACAAGGGCTGGTATATTATCATCATTTCCTAATGGCCTTTTTAGATAATTACCACTTACCATTATTAATATAAAAAGTCCCAATGTTACAATAGGTATGCTAACTACAAAAAACTTTTTCACAATATCACCCTCCTATTAGTAAGGACCTTTATAGTCTCCAATATCTATAACCTTTTTTATTTTATCTTCATACTTATCTATATATACATTCCCTGATTTGTCTAATGTAAAGAGAAAAACTTCTGAAGGATCTTTAATGCCTTTTGATTTTAATTGACTATATAGCCATTTTCTATCTTTATTATATTGCCTTAAATTTTCGTCAATAACTATTCCATCATATATAATTTCCGTAGCTATACCTGAATCTTTTACTTTTATATTCATATCTTTTCTTGTTACTGGCAGATATTCAGGCTTTTTAAGTACTGATATTTGTCCATTAGGCTCAATTAATGCATAAGCAACCTCATTTAAATCAAAAATATCTTTATTCCTTAAAAGCTCTACAATATCCGATGCTCTATATTTCATCTTTCTTAAAACATTTTCCATTATCTTTCCGTTCATTATTACTATAGCTGGCTCCCCTTCAAAATACTTGGCTGCATATCTCCACTTTAAGGTTATCATCTCCATTATGTAGCCTAAAGCACACCATACAACTAGGCCTACCCAGTGGGACCATGCTTTTGTAGATAAATCTACTGTTAGTTCTGAAGCTATGGAGCCTATTGTTATTCCTAGAATATAATCAAAGAAAGTCAATTGGCTTATTTGTTCCTTTCCTATAACCCTTGCAAAAATGAGTAGTGAAAAGAAGCCAATTACTCCCCTTACTAAAACAACTAAACCTTCATTCAAAGTTTTTACCTTCTTTCTACTAAAATTCTTAGATAACACTATAATTATTTTACCAATTGAATAAAATTTTATTCATTTTTCCAAATGCTTCACAGGAGTTTTTATATTGATATTTTTACAATAATGGTATAGAATTAACAAATCTCTATAAGGACAATCTATAAGTATGGACGGTGGAATAGATATAGCAATTATTACTTTTCTTCTTATTGGTTGGATATTAAATTGGTTTAAATTTGAAGGTTTAGTTATTCAAGCTTTTAGGGAGCTGTTTAATAAGGATATAACAAAGGCAAGCTACTATTTCCTGTTTCTTTCTATAGGGGTTTTTGGCGAAATAGTATTGTTGTTACAAGGTACATACAGGCTATATTTCTTACGTTAGTAAAATGGGTAAAATTTAAAGCTATTACAAAACATAAATGGCCTGTAATAGCTTTAACTTATTTCTTTTTCCTTTTATTTGTAACTCGTGTTATAATAATAGAAAAAGAGCAATATTATTTATTGTGTTAGTGCTTAGATTGAAGGGAGTATTATGGATACAATATTTGAGTTTTTATTTACTTTATTATTTGAAGGCTGGATTGAGTTAATTTCAAATAAAAAAATTAATATAAAAATTAGAAAATTTCTTTTATTTACTATTACACTTTTTTATCTTGGATTAAGCCTTTGCTTCGCTATATTGCTATTTAAAGTTGATATTATTCTAGCTAAAATAGTACTTGGTTTTGTTATAGCATTATACTTTATAGCTATTATTAAGTTCTGGAGAAAGATCTATAAAAAGAAATTTTTTTCGTAAATACTACATTATCATTTTACAAGTTTAAGCATATTATATAAAAATATAAAAGAGCATGTGTCTCCCAGGTGAGTACAAGCCCCTTAAAGGCTTACCCTCCAGCAAGAGATGCATGCTCATTAACTATTAACAAATTAACTATTAAGAAAATACCCTATCAATGTCCTCTGTTATATTTCCATCAATAAATCCTCTACTGCACATTTCATATAATATTTTCATTGCTTCTTTATGTATTAATCCTTCTCTATATGGTCGTTCTTCAGTAAGAGCTTGGTAAATATCTAAACATGCCATAAGCCTTGAATTAAAATCAAGATCTTTTTCTGTTTTACCAAAGGGGTAGCCTTTTCCATTTAATTTTTCATGGTGGTTTGAAGCCCATTCTGTAATATCTTCAAAACCCTTTATTTCTTGTAGGGCAATCCTTGTATAATATACATGTTTCTTAACTAATTCAAACTCTTCATCTGTAAGTTTCCTTGGACAATCTAAAATATCATTAGAAATCGCTAATTTTCCAAGATCATGTAAGTCAGCAGCAATGATTAATTTCATTTTTTCCTCATAATTTTTTTTGTAATAATCCGCCATAATAGCTACTTTTTCTGATAATCCACTTGAGTGTCTTCTTGTAAATTGAGATTTTGAGTCAACTATTTTTGAAAATACTTTTGTTATTTTCATAATATCTTCTAAAGATAATTCCTTTGAAAATTGTGGTGTATTCTTTATTAGCGCTTCATTTATTTGATTATCCTCTAAATTTATCCAAAAGTTTTCATCCTTTGAAATAATATTAAAAGCTTGTACCAATTTATTAGAAAATATTTTGTCACTCTGTTCATTAATATACTTAATTATCTTTTCTCTTGTAGAATTATTGTTTTTACCAAAATCAAATGTAGCATCTGTTAAGTCGGCTATACGTATTATTTGTGCCATTAAGGGTATCTCTTCCCCTTTTAACTTAAAATTTCCTGTACCATCGTAGTTTTCATGATGATATTTAATTGCATTTTTTACATTTGTTAAGAAAGGATAGTCTTTAATATTTTCTTCGCCTATTATACAGTGTTCCCTAACACTTTCAAGATTTCTAATATTCATAGAATCCCCTTTTAAAAATCTACTAAAAACCTTTATTGAACTAAGTCCATTGTCATGTAGCATTGTTAGTGCAACTACATCATAGATCTCCTCATCAGTTAATCCAAGCTCCATTGCAAGTCTAAGTGATATATAGGCTGATCTTTTACCGTGGTTTGATGTAACTCCTAATATGTCCATCTCTACAAAATCTAATGCAAAAGATGCAGCAATTAAAAACTCATTTAAATTAAATACCATCTTACGTCATCTCCAAGTAATATTTTATTTTTAATTGTGGTAATATATCTTATTTTCGTCTTAAATTAATCTTCTATATTTATAATAACTCATTTTCTACGATTTGTTGATATTTTTTCTAAAATTAATTAATTCCCCGTCTATTGTATCAATTATTTTCTTTAATCATATATATAAATTATATACTCTATTTTTGAGTAATATAAATAATTATTTAGTAAGTTCTTGTATTTTCAATTTCTTAAGAAAACACTTTGTAGTCTTCTAAATATCTTATTTTAACAGCAAAAAGCATATAACTCTTTTAGATGGATATAGCCCTTTAAGTATATAGGCTTACTCGAAAAGAGAGTTATATGCTTTTTATAATTATTTAATTTTAATTAAAGTTCTTCACCATTTGTAGCAATAACTTTTTTATACCAGTCAAAAGATTTCTTTTTAGATCTTTTTAAAATACCATTACCTTCATTATCCTTATAAACATAAATGAAACCATATCTTTTTTTCATTTCTCCTGTTGATGCACTAACTAAGTCTATACATCCCCAAGGTGTATATCCCATTAAGTCAACGCCATCTATTTCAACAGCATCAATCATACATTTTATATGTTGTCTTAGGTAATCTATTCTATAATCATCTTCCACATATCCATTTTCATCTGGTATATCCACTGCACCAAGACCATTTTCTACTATGAATAATGGTTTTTGGTATCTGTCATATAAGGAATTCATTGTTATTCTTAATCCAAGTGGATCTATTTGCCAGCCCCATTCACTAGCCTTTAAGTGTGGATTTTTAAAGGTTGATATTACATTTCCACTTGTTTTAACTCCTGCATTTGGGTCAGTACTTGCAAGTCTTGAAGAATAGTAACTAAATGCAATATAATCTACAGTATTTTCTTTTAGTATTTTTTCATCTTCTGGACCCATTTCTATTTTTATATTGTTACGCTCTAAGAACTTCTTAGCATAACCTGGATATTCTCCTCTAGCTTGAACGTCTATAAAGAAATAGTTGTTTCTATCCTTTTCCATAGCATCAAAAACATCTTCTGGTCTGCAGGAATATGGATAGAATTGGCCTGCTGCTAACATACATCCAATTTGGTTTTCTTTGTTTATTTCTTTTGCTAATTTTGTAGCTAAAGCTGATGCAACTAATTCATTATGAGCTGCTTGGTATTTTACTTGAATTTCATTTTCCCCTTCTCTAAACATTATGCCAGCACCTATAAATGGAAGATGCATAAGCATATTTATTTCATTGAAAGTCATCCAGTATTTTACCTTACCATTAAATCTTTTAAATATTACTTCACAATATCTAAGATAAGCATCTATTACTTCCCTGCTTCTCCAAGAGCCATATTTTTCTTCTAAAGCTAGTGGTAAATCAAAATGGCATATTGTAACTACTGGCTCAATATTATATTTTAAAAGTTCATCTATTAAATCTTCATAGAATTTTAAGCCTTCTTCATTTGGCTCAGTTTCCATTCCTGTTGGGAAAATTCTTGACCATGAAAAGGAGAAACGGTAGCATTTAAAGCCCATTTCTGCAAATAATT
>JAAYOT010000227.1 GCA_012520205.1 Clostridiales bacterium | reverse complement strand
TTACATACTAATTGATTATTATTCATTG
Source organism: Clostridiales bacterium (assembly GCA_012520205.1). Taxonomy (GTDB): domain Bacteria; phylum Bacillota; class Clostridia; order Clostridiales; family Clostridiaceae; genus Clostridium. The sequence goes on along the minus strand of JAAYOT010000227.1, from coordinate 2,957 downwards.
CATCCACTTCCCCTATAAAATTATTTTCTTCATTTTTAAATATATTTTTTAAGAATTTAAACATCTTGTCACCTTTCCCCCAGTTTTTTATATTAATGACTAGTAATAATTTTCTATCCAATCACTAATTGTAAATTAGTGATTAATAAGAACCTAGTTACTTTACGTAAGTATAATATAATAATAGACTTACTTTTGTCAAGTAAATATGTTAAAATAATTATAGGAGATGATTACTATGGAAAAATTTCAATTATGTCCTAAATTTGAAACTGCTTTTGAGTTATTAGGCAAAAGATGGACCGGATTAATAATAAACTCGTTATTAAATGGTGCTAAACGCTTTTCTGATATACAAGAAATAATTCCTAGTTTAAGCGCTCGTATGCTTACTGAAAGATTTAAGGAATTAGAAGAGCAAGGTATTATTATCCGAAAGGTCTATCCTGAAATGCCTGTACGAATTGAATATGAGCTTACTGATAAGGGTAGAGATTTACAAAAATCTATGGAAGAGATTCAAAAATGGGCAGAAAAATGGACTTAAAAAATTAATATTCTACAAATAAAAATAATAGATAGATTAAACTTACATAATCTATCTATTATTTTTTTATTATTTTCATTCAATCACAGCGCTATAACACATTCATATACTATTATGAACCTTAAAAATTGTATATTTAATTATAAGGAGATATTAATATGTCATTAAGCTTATGTATGATTGTTAAAGATGAAGAAAAAAACCTTGGCCGCTGCCTTGAAAGTATTAAGGATATTGTTGATGAAATAATAATTGTTGATACCGGTTCTACTGATAATACTATAAAAATTGCTGAAAAATATGGCGCTAAAATATTTCATTATAAATGGGATAATAGCTTTGCCAATGCTAGAAATTACTCTTTAAGTAAGGCTTCAAAGGATTGGATCTTAATTATGGATGCAGATGATGAATTTGTAGCTGAAGATAAGGACAATCTCCTTGCTTTGATTAACAATACAAGTATTAAATTAAATGCATTCCTAGGGGAAACCCTAAGCTATTTAGGTGATTCGCCAAATCATGACATATATAGCAATTTAAATATAAGACTAATTAGAAACAGAAAAGGCTATAAGTTTAAGGGAGATATTCATGAACAAATAGTACCTGGAATTGAAGATAAAAACAAGGAACCCTTTCTGGGCATTGCAGATATTAGATTTTATCACTATGGTTATTTAACTAAAACTGTTAAAGAAAAAAATAAAAGGAAAAGAAACATGAAAATTATAGAAAAGCTACTAAAGGAAAATCCAAATAATAATTTTATGCTTTATAACATGGGAGTTGAATATTCCGCTAAAGGTGATTATATTAAAGCCTTAAGTTACCTAGAAAAAGCTTATAAAAACTTCAATCCATCAGCTGGATTTAGTCCTAAATTAATTTTAAAAATAATTTCTTGCAATGAGGCATTACAAAGATATGATGAATGCTTGAAGGTAATTGAAGAAGGTTTAAATCATTACCCAAATTTCACTGATTTAGAGTTTCATAAAGCAAATATTCTTTTTATACAAAATAAATACTCCTCTGCAATAGAATCTGCAAAAAAATGCATATCCATTGGGGAAGCTCCAGTACACTTAAGAGAAATCTTAGGCGTTGGAAGCTATAGGTCTTACTTTCTTTTAGGAGATATTTATTGCACCATTGGAGATCTAAATGGAGCCTATGAGTGTTATGAGAAAGTATTAGAACTAAATCCAAAATTTAATAATGCTTTCTTTAAAATTACTGATATTATGGCATCTAAAAATTTTGATGCTACTAAAATACAAAGAAAATTAGAAAGTTATGTTGACAACTTTGATGAAGAGACAACTCTTCTATTTTCAAAAATTTTTTATAACTTGAATAACTTTAATCTTGCTTATGAATATGCTAAAAAAGCAGAAACCTTAAATAAAAATTCACAAAAAGCCCGTTTTTATAAAGGTATATATTTGTTCTATCAAGGTAATTACAAGGAAGCCTTAGAAAAGCTATATTCAATCAAAAATGAAGAGTATTATAATCCTTCTATTTACTGCATTATTTTATGTGAATTATTCACTAAAAACTATGAGAAAGCAGAAAGTATATTAAAAATAACTGAGGACTTTAATGAACCTGAGGAAACAAAGGTTTATAAAACCCTTATTGATATAATCAAAAAAGATAAATATATAAAATTAGCAGAAAACGAGGAGGAATCTCAAAAATTTATAAAGCCTATTTTTAATTTACTAGAGATCTTATTAAAAGCAAATTGTTTTAACCAGTTTGAAAAGGCTGTAAATCTTTTAAATCTTATTAAAGATAATAAGATTTTCATGCTTTTAGGCAAGCTTTATTATAAATATGGTTATTTTAGTTTTGCTTATGAAGAATTTATTAGATCTATAAAAACTTATGAAATTATCGATGCTGAATCCCTCTCTATGATGAAGGTAATTTTATTATCAAAATAAAATTTAAGTAAATTTACTTAATATTTTATCACACAAATTTATGTTTCCCCATATATTGTATTAAAGTCTAAAGATAAATATTTTAAATAAATTTACGAGGTGATCTTATGGCATTTACTGCTGATTTTAATACTCCTAAAACTGCTTCTGGAAGATATGTTACTGTTTCCGGAATAGTTCCTGCAAATACAGCTTTTGTTCAAGTTATGCAGCTAACCGTTTCTAGATTTGAATCAGGTTTTGAACACTTCTATCTAACTAAAGAATATGAAAATGCAACTGGTAGCCCTTCTCAAGTTAATGAAACATTAATTATAGCTGCAGTACCACAAATAACTCCAAATGATTCTGTTTCCTTTACTTCATTTGGATCTATTATAGGACAAGTTGATTTAGAATAATTTTAAATTTTATATTAATGGGGTTGCTAAAACAGCCCCATTACTTTCTTACAT
>JAAYOT010000226.1 GCA_012520205.1 Clostridiales bacterium | reverse complement strand
TTTTTATATAAAATGTGGATTTTCAGCTTGTCTGAAGATCTTCCATAATTGTGCATTTTGAATTGTGCATTGCAGTGCACTGCTTAAAGTCGATAGACTTTAAGCATATTCGTTCCTCCTGCTTGTGCGTTAGCTATTCCAGCAGCAACTACAATATCATCTCCTTTTTTAGCAAAGGATAGGTTTGCTGCAACTTTTTTTGCTTCTTCCAGAATTTCATCGGTAGAATTAAATACTTCACAAAATGTAGGACAGACACCAAAGTTTAAGTTTAAGCCACGTCTTACTTCATCGTGAGGGGTTATTGCTATAATAGGGCACTTAGGCCTATATTTTGATATAAGTTTTGCTGTGGTACCGCTATTGGTAGCAGCAACTATTACCTTTGCATCTAAAAGATTGGAGGTTCTACAAGCTGAATAACTAATGGCTTCAGAAAAAGAAGTTAAGGATGGCTCCTTAAGTCGTCTATTTAGGTAAATATAATCTAAGTTAGCTTCAGTTTCTAAGGCTATTTTAGACATGGTTTTAGCAGCTTCTACGGGATATAGTCCGCTAGCGCTTTCACCACTTAACATAATTGCATCTGTTCCATCAAAAATAGCATTACATATATCGCAGGCTTCGGCCCTTGTAGGCAATGAATTCCTAATCATTGAATCTAACATTTGCGTAGCAGTTATTACTATTTTTCCTTCTTGATTACATTTTTTTATTATATTCTTTTGAATTATAGGTACCTTTTCTATAGGTATTTCTACTCCCATATCACCTCTAGCTACCATAATTCCATCAGAAACTTCTAAAATAGAATCAATATTATCTACACCTTCTTGATTTTCTATTTTAGATATTATCTGAATATTTTCCCCTCCATTTTCATTTAATACTTTTCTAACTTCTAAAACATCAGAGGCTTTTCTAACAAAGGAAGCAGCAATAAAATCAACACCATTTTGGCAACCAAATATCAAATCTTCTTTATCTTTTTCAGTAATAGAAGGAAGGCTGATTTTAGCATTTGGGACATTTACCCCCTTGTTGTTTTTAATTATTCCACCTACTGTAACTTTACATTTTATAGCTTTGTCAATTACATCCATAATTGCAAACCTTATCAATCCGTCATCAACAAGTATTTCTCCACCAACCTTAACATCCTTATAAAGGTCCTTATAAGAAACAGAACATTTAGTATTGTCACCTAGTATTTCCTCCTGGCAAAGGAAAGAAAATTCCTGCCCTTCAACTAATTCAACTCCATCATTTATAAATTTATGAGTTCTAATTTTAGGTCCCTTAATATCTAATATAATTCCAGTTGGAGAATTCATTTCCTTTCTTATTTTCTTAATAAGATCAATTTTCTCCTTATGGGTTTCATGATTGCCATGGGAAAAATTAAGCCTTGCTGCACTCATGCCTATTTTAATAAATTCCCTAATAACATCTTCCTTATCACTGGCAGGCCCAATGGTAAAGATCATTTTTGTTTTTTGCATAAAAGTCACCTCACATAAATAATATTGAAAGAATATTCTGAAAATAATTTTTAAAATAGTTATATAAATAATTCAGTTTAAGCTGAATAAATAAAAT
>JAAYOT010000225.1 GCA_012520205.1 Clostridiales bacterium | reverse complement strand
TCTTTATTTATCTAAATTTATAAGAAATTATCTTTTGTTAGCTATTTGTTTTAAGTGATTTCCTTATCACAGTTATTATTATATAATAATTATTATTAGTTGTAAAGCCTTTTTTATAAATTATTTTAACTTTTTTGTATTTTTTTCTAAGATAGGTCTTCTATCCCTACAGAATCCTTTTTAAATACTGGATTTCTTCTTTAGATATATTCCTATACTCCCCTACACCTATCCCCTCTAACTTAATATTTAATATTCTAATTCTTTTTAGATCTATAACATTATATTCAAGGGACTTGCACATTCTTCTAATTTGCCTATTAAGACCTTGAGTTAAGATTATCCTAAAGATATATTCATCCATTTTCTCTACAGTGCAAGGTCTTGTTATTGTATCAAGTATTTTTACTCCCCTTGACATTTTTAATAAAAATTCTTCAGTAACTTCCTTGTCTACCCTTACTATATACTCCTTTTCATGATAATTCTCTGAAAACAATATTTTATTAGCAAGCTCCCCATCATTAGTCATTATAATAAGGCCTTCAGAATCCTTATCTAACCTTCCAACTGGAAATATATATTCTGGGTAGTTTAAGAAGTCTATGATATTATTCTCCTTATCATTAGCTGCTGTACAAACTATCCCTCTTGGCTTATTAAAGGCAAGATATATTTTCTCCTTAGGAATAACTTTCTTCCCATCTAGTAATATCTCATCAGCTTCTTCTACCCATTGCCCCTTTTCACAAAGGATACCATTAACTCTTATTCTTCCTTCTTCAATTAGCCTATTAGTTTCTTTTCTTGAACAATAACCGTAGTTGCTCAATAATTTATTAATCCTCAAATTTTCTATCCTTTCTCTTTTCTCAAAGTTCATTCTTTATTCTAATTTATTTTCTTAATTTTGTACATTTATCCAAAGTTAAATCTAGTAAATTGTTACCCTAGGTAATATATGATAAATTCAAATTATACCTATATATTAAGGAGGGATATTATGAACAAAAAGAAGATTTTTTATTTATCTTTAGCTATTATATCATTAATAATTATAGTTTTTTCCTTAACACCTACTAGTAAGGAAGACTTGGAAAATAAGCCCTTTTCCTGGGACAATGTCAGCCTTTATTTTGTAATGACTGATAGGTTTTATGATGGAGATAAATCAAATAACAATTCCTATGGCAGAGTAAGTATTGATGATAAAGGTTCAACAGTTGGTACCTTTCATGGTGGAGATATTAAAGGCTTAACTAAGAAATTAAAGGAAGGTTATTTTGATGATTTAGGCATTAATGCAATTTGGATAACCTCCCCTGTGGAACAAATTCATGGCTTTGTATCTGGAGATGCTCAAAATTCCTTTGACCACTATGGTTATCATGGATATTATGCTCTTGATTGGACATCCATAGATAAAAACATAGGTACCGTTGAAGAAATGAGGGAATTCGTTGACTTAGCTCATTCAAAGGGAATTAGAATTGTTTTAGATGTTGTTATTAACCATACTGGTTATGCTAATAAAGTAGACATGGCTGACTATAACTATGGAGAAGGCAAATGGGATAACTGGTGGGGAAAGGACTGGATAAGAATTGATTTGCCTGGATATGATAAAGGAGGTACTGATGATATTACTATGAACTTATCAGGCCTTCCAGATATTAAAACAGAATCAACAAAGGGAGTTGATATAGCTCCTATTTTAAAAACTAAATGGGCAAAGGATTTAAAGGAAAATAATGATTCCTGGGTAATACCTGCAGCTAAAAAATATAGAGAAAATTTAAATATACCTCCTGCAGAATATATTATAAATTGGTTATCTGCTTGGGTTGAGGAATTTGGAATAGATGGCTTTAGGTGTGATACTGCTAAACATATAGAAGTTGAACATTGGAAAAATTTAAAGACTAAGTGTAATGAAGCTTTAAATAATTGGAGAAATAATAATCCAAATAGTCCTGGTGCCCAATGGACAGAAGATTTCTGGATGACAGGAGAAGTTTTTGGACAAGGTTTAGAAAAAAACTACTACTATGATAATGGCTTTGACTCAATTATAAACTTTAAATTTCCAAAGGGTGATAGCTTAGATTCTCTTGAAAAAATTTATTCAGAATACTCCGAAAAGATAAACTCAGATCCTAATTTTAATGTACTTAGCTACATTTCTTCTCATGATACAGGTATGACTAGGGGGAATATGATTAACCTAGGAAGCAAACTTTTATTAGCTCCAGGAGGAATTGAAATTTACTATGGTGATGAAACAAACCGTAGGCCTTCAACAAATACTATTACAACTGCTACAGACCAGCCTTCACGATCAGATATGAACTGGAATGATATAGACGAGGAAGTATTAAGCCATTGGCAAAAACTTGGCCAATTTAGAAGAAATCATATTGCTATTGGGGCCGGAGAACATAAACTAATTCAAAATTCCCCTTATGCCTTCAGTAGAATTTATAAAACAGAAAATTATGAAGATAAGGTTGTTATTATACCTTATGCTGAGGAAGAAGTTACAATTGATGTTTCATCAATATTTGAAGAAGGGGCTGAAGTTAGGGACTTCTATTCTGGTAAAAAGTCAAAAGTTAAAAATGGTTCTGTAACCTTTAAACCTTCTAAAAACAATATAATTTTAATTGAATTAATTGAAAAAATTTAAAAGAATTTTTTATTTTAATATGCAAATACTATATCTGAAATTCTATTGTAAGAAAGGATGATTAGTAATGCCAAAAGATAGCCAACCAGATAATAAATATGCTCGTATGGTAAAATGTAACTTTCAAACACCAATAACTGATGAAGAAGGGAAAAACAAAAATAGAACAAGAAAGAAACAATCTGTAAAAAGGGAAGGTTTCCAAAGTTCCAATATTAATAAGGAAGGATAAATTAAGTTTTTAATAATTATTTATATAAAAAGGAATGTTATACCCTCCTCCATAACATTCCTTTTTAATTAATTCATTCCCTTTTACTTTTTCCCTATTACTTCTTACTTTTTACGTCTTCCCTACTACTATGCTGAGTATTCTCTAAGTTCTTCTATTGATAAGCCTCTAACATTATTATTTAATGCTACTTCCTTAATTGTATCCACTACCCCATTGTCATTATTACTTTTTGTAATAAATCTTGATACCTTCTTTAAATCCTTATGAGCATTCTCCATTGCAAAGCTATAAAAAGCACTTTTCATCATTTCTACGTCATTTAAATAATCACCAAATACCATTGTTTCTTCGTATTTAATTTTTAATAGTTCTTGAATCTTTTTCACAGCAAAGCCCTTGTTTGCTTTTTTACTAGTTATATCAAGCCATATCTTACCTGAAACAGTTACCTTAGTTTTATCCATATAATCCTTATAATACTTTAAGCTGTTTGTTTCTGATCCTGAGAAATCACAAATGGCTACTTTTAAAATTTCATCTTCAACCTTAGTTATATCATCAACTATTGTATGTCTTGTATAATATTTTTTTGTTTCCTCTATTAGTCTTGGATCTGTACTTTCTATATAAGCTCCTTCTTTACCACATAAAATAGGAAAAGCATTTTCTATCTTTCTTCCAATCTTAATTATTTCCATGGCAATATCTTTTTCTAAAGAATTTACCATAAGTTCTTTTCCTCTATATACAACATATGTACCATTTTCAGCTATAAAAAGCATATTTTCTTTTACTTTATCAAATCTATCTATAAGATTATAATACTGTCTTCCGCTTGCTGCACCAAAAATTATATTTTTATTTAATAATTTATCAAAGGTAGGGTAAAATTCCTTGTTTATTTCATTATTATCATTTAATAAAGTTCCATCCATATCAGTTAAAATTAATTTAATCATTTAATTCCTCACTCCAGTATCTTTAATAATTCTTTATCTTAAGTTATTATTAATCCTAAACTTTTTCGTTTTATGTAAACATTATCAATTATTATTCTCTATTAATATTAATTATTAATTAACAACATTATACCTCAATACTATTTATTTTTCAATCTACAGTTTTTGCAAACTTTTATCCTTCTACACCTTTATTTTTTTCCTTCCTTAGTTTACAATTAAAAGTAAAACTAGCATATTATTATGCAATTATGTACATAATTTTAGTAATTCATAATTTAACCTAATGTTTGAAAAAAATATTATTTTATATAGGAGAGGTACTTATATGTCAAATGAAATTAATTCATCTAATTTTATTAGAAACATAATAATTGAAGATTTAGAAAGTAAAAAACATGATGAGATTATAACTCGTTTCCCACCTGAACCTAATGGTTATTTACACATAGGTCATGCAAAATCAGTAGTTTTAAATTCTGGCCTTGCAAGGGAATTTAAAGGTAAGTTTAATCTAAGATTTGATGATACTAACCCAACAAAGGAAGAAACTGAATATGTAGAATCAATTAAAGAAGATGTTAAGTGGCTTGGTGGTGACTGGGATGCCCTATATTTTGCATCAGACTACTTTGATATCATGTATGAAAAAGCTCAGCTTTTAATAAAAAAAGGCCTAGCTTACGTTGACGACTTAACTGCTGAGGAAATAAGAGAATATAGAGGAACCTTAACAGAACCAGGTAAGGAAAGTCCATTTAGAAATAGATCTGTTGAAGAAAACTTAGACTTACTAGAAAGAATGAAGAATGGAGAATTTGCTGATGGTGAAAAGGTTCTTAGAGCAAAAATAGATATGGCATCACCAAATATGAACATGAGAGACCCTGTAATTTATAGAATTGCCCATGCTACTCACCATAATACTGGTGACAAATGGTGCATATATCCAATGTATGACTTTGCTCATCCTTTAGAGGATGCTATAGAGGGAATTACTCATTCTATCTGTACTTTAGAATTCGAAGATCATAGACCTCTATATGATTGGTTTGTTAGAGAATGTGAAATGGAACATACTCCAAGACAAATAGAATTTGCAAGACTTAATATTACTAATACTGTTATGAGTAAGAGAAAATTAAAACAATTAGTTGATGAAAAGGTAGTTGATGGTTGGGATGACCCAAGAATGCCTACAATTTCAGGTCTAAGAAGAAGAGGATACACTCCTGAAGCAATCAGAAACTTCTGTAATGCAATAGGTGTTGCAAAAGCCAATTCAGTAGTAGATTCTCAAATGCTTGAATACTTTATAAGAGAAGACCTTCAATTAAAGGCTAACACTGCAATGGCAATTATGAAACCTTTAAAAGTTGTTATTACAAACTACCCAGAAGATAAAACAGAAATGCTTACAGTTGCTAATAACGCTAAAAATGAAGCTGCTGGTACTAGAGAAATTCCATTTTCAAGAGAAATATATGTAGAGCAAGAAGACTTCATGGAAGTTCCCGTTAAGAAGTACTTTAGATTATTCCCAGGTAACGAAGTAAGATTAATTGGAGCCTACTTTATTAAATGTAATGAAGTTATTAAAGACGAAAATGGAAATGTTGTAGAATTACACTGCACATACGATCCAGAGACTAAGAGCGGCTCAGGATTCACTGGAAGAAAGGTTAAAGGAACAATTCACTGGGTTGATGCTAAATCTGCTGTACCAGCTGAATTTAGGCTTTATGAACCCCTAATACTAGATGATGCTCCAGAAAATCAAGGCAAGGATTTCTTAGAACAAATAAATCCAAACTCCATGGAAGTACTAAACGGATTTATAGAGTCAACTACAGCTAAAATAGCTAAGCCACAAGAAAAATACCAATTCGTAAGAAACGGTTTCTTCAATGTAGATCCTAAAGACACAAGAGAAGATAAATTAGTATTTAATAGAATAGTTTCATTAAAGAGCTCATTTAAATTACCAAACAAGTAATTTAGTGTGGAGTTTGG
>JAAYOT010000224.1 GCA_012520205.1 Clostridiales bacterium | reverse complement strand
TTAAAAATAACCCTTGACAAAATATTTACATTAAAGTAAAATTAATTCTAAATTAAATAACGTGTAAATCTTATCAAGAGTGGTGGAGGGACTGGCCCTATGAAGCCCGGCAGCAGCTATCTTAATTTTTTGGGATAGAAATGTGCTAATTCCAGCAGGAGTTTTCCTGAGAGATAAGAAGTGAGAGAATTTTTTTATTCTGCATTCGAATATTTTTATACCACTTCTTATTTAGAAGTGGTTTTTTTATTTACAAAAAAGCATTTTATATTTTTATATAAATTTTTACTTAGTTAAAAATTTAATGAATTTAATATAAAACTAAAGATTTAAATTAAATTTTAAAAAGGGGGCAATATCAATGAGTAATAATTGGAAAAAGGGGACTATTTGCATACAAGGAGGTTATACTCCAAAATCAGGAGAGCCAAGGGTACTTCCTATATTTCAGAGTACAACTTATAAGTATAATGATCCAGATGAGGTTGCAGCACTATTTGACCTTAAGGCAAATGGGCATATGTATTCAAGAATAAGTAATCCTACCATAGCTGCATATGAGGAAAAGCTAGCTCAATTAGAAGGTGGTGTAGGAGCTCTTGCAGTATCAGCAGGGCAGACAGCTACCACTTTAGCAATTTTAAATATTTGTAAAAGTGGTGAACATATAGTAGCTGCATCAACTCTATATGGAGGAACCTTTACTCTTTTATCATCTACACTAAAGAAATTTGGAATAGATGTGAGCTTTGTAAATCCAGATGCTGATGAGGAAGAAATCCTAAAAGCTTTTAGAGATAATACTAGAGCAATCTTTGGGGAAACCATAGGAAATCCTGGGTTAAATATCTTAGACTTTGATAAGTTTTCAAGAATTGCAAAAAAGGCTCAGGTACCTTTTATTGTAGACAATACTTTAGCAACCCCATATCTTTGCAATCCACTAAAATTAGGAGCTAACATAGTTATTCACTCTGCTACAAAGTATATTGATGGACATGCATCCAGTGTAGGAGGAATTATTGTAGATGGAGGAAACTTTAATTGGGATAATGGTAAATATCCTGAACTTACAGAACCAGATCCAACTTACCATGGAATCAGATATACTGAGAGTTTTGGAAATGCAGCCTATATAATAAAGGCTAGAGTACAGCTACTAAGAGATTTAGGAGTTTGTACAAGTCCTTTTAATGCATATCTATTTAATCTTGGCCTTGAAACTCTTCATTTAAGAATGGAAAGACACAGTGATAATGCATTAAAGTTAGCTAAGTATTTAGAAAAGAATGAAAATGTAAGCTGGGTAAGCTATCCCTTATTAGAAAGCCATCCTACTTATGAATCGGCTAAAAAATATTTACCAAATGGGGCTAGTGGTATTTTAACCTTTGGAGTGAAAGGTGGAGTTGAAGCTGGTAAAAAGCTAATAAGAAATCTAAAATTAGCTGCTTTAGTTGTTCATTTAGGAGATGCCAGAACTTCAGTAATTCATCCAGCAAGTACAACCCATAGACAGCTTACAGAGGAACAGCAAATAAAAGCAGGAGTAGCTCCAGACTTAATTAGGGTATCTGTAGGAATAGAAGATGTGGAGGATATAATAAAAGATTTTGAACAGGCCTTAGAAAATTTAGCTTAAATCCTTAAGAAGTAAAGGGAAAGGAGAAAAACTATGCCAGTAATTATTCCGGAAAATCTTCCAGCAGCTAAAACTCTTATAAAGGAAAAGGTTCCAGTAAGATATAAGGAAACATTGCCTGGTGAGTTAAAGACCATTAAAATAGGAATTTTAAATTTGATGCCTACAAAAATTCAAACCGAAACTCAACTGTTAAGACTCCTTGGGAGTACAGAAGTAAATGTTGAAGTAAAACTTATTTATATAAAGGAGCATAAATCTAAAAATACACCTAAGGAGTATCTGATTAACTTTTATAATACCTTTAAGGAAATAAAAAATGAAAAATTTGATGGTTTTATAATAACAGGGGCTCCTATAGAACATTTAAAATTTGAAGAGGTTGATTATTGGGAGGAGCTAAAGGAGATAATGAATTTTACTCTGGAAAATGTTAAATCAACTCTTCACATATGCTGGGGAGCTCAGGCAGGGCTATATCATCATTATGGCATTCCTAAATATCCTTTAGATCAAAAGTTATTTGGTGTTTTCTTGCATAGGGTAAATAATAAGAATATAAAACTTTTAAAAGGCTTTGACGATGAGTTTTATGTACCTCACTCAAGATATACAGATGTTTTAAAGGAGGATATTAATAAAGTCCCAAATCTCACTATATTATCGGAGTCAGAGGAGGCTGGCATTTATCTTGCCTATGCTAACAAGGGAAAGCAAATTTTTGCTACAGGACATTCAGAATATGATCCTTGTACTTTAAAAAAAGAATATGAGAGGGATATATCAAAAGGGCTTAATATAGATATTCCACAGAACTATTTTATAAATGATGATCCAAATAAGGAACCACTAGTAAGGTGGAGGGCCCATGCAAATTTATTATTCTCCAATTGGTTAAAATATTATGTATGTAAGGATTAAAGAGTCACCAGTTTTCTGGTGGCTTTTTTAGCTTATTAAACTTTTAAAACTAATACTTTTAATGTAATATTATTAATAGAGATATGGAAAGGAAGATATATATGTTTAAAATATTAATAGTAGAAGACGAACCTAAAATAAGGGAATTAATTTTAGAAAATATTGAAAAGTGGGGATTTAAGGGTCATTATATAGAAGACTTCAATAAGGTATTAGAGGAGTTTACAAAATATGAGCCCCATTTAGTTTTAATGGATATAAACCTTACTTCCTTTGATGGTTTTTATTGGTGTGGAAAAATAAGAGAAGTTTCAAAAGTTCCAATAATCTTTATATCTTCCAGAAATACTAATATGCTAATATTGCTTTTATGGTTCCCCTAAAGGCGGTTGTGGATACTGCCCTTGTATTTATAGTATTATTCCTTATTGCATCTATACATAGCTATATGATTATATATAGGTTTAAGCTTATAGAACTTTTCAAGGCAGAAAGCCAAGGGGAGAGAGAGCCAAAACCTTCAGTTTTAAGATCAATATTATCTATTTTATTAATTGCTGGAGGCTACTTATTATATATTAAGACTTCCGTAGTTTATATTGTCTTAACAATACCAGTTACTTTGCTTTTAACTGTTCTTGGAACCTTTATGGTATTTTCATCCTTAATTCTTTTAATTATTAAGCTTTCAAAGAAAAATGAGAGAAAATACTTTAGAGGAACTAATATGATAGGCATTTCTCAACTGCTATTTAGAATTAAAGGAAGTGCCAGAACTTTAGCAACAATTGCAGTTTTAAGTGCAACCACTCTTACAGCTATGGAGATATCAGCAAGCTTTTATTATTCCCTTGAAGTAGATTTACAAAAGAATTTTGGCTTTACCTATTCCTATGCCAGCAATGACAAATCCTTAGATAAGGAAGTTGAAGCTATAATTGAAAAATACCCAGATAATAAAATCCTTAATTCTGTTGATATGAATTTTGCCTTGGTAAAGGGATTATGGCCAGATTTATACAATGAATCTTCAAACAATAAGGCCACTGAAGCTGATTTTTATATAATATCAGAAAGTGATTATAAGAAAATTGCAGAGGCAAGAAACTTAAATGATAAGATAAACTTAGAAAATGAAAATGAAGCAGTTGTATTTAATCAAATAATAAACTTTACATCAGAACATGACTATTCAGATAAAACAATTACAATAAATGAAGGTAATGAAGAGACAAAACTAAAAATTGTTGATATTAAGGATTATTCCCTTACCAATTCAGGAATGATGAGAAATGCTGTAGTTGTATCTGATGAAGTATATAATAAATATAAAACAAATAATAATTCCCACAGAATAAAGGGTTATGTTACTGATAATAAAAAGGATAGCGAAATTCTTACAAATGAACTTACTAATTTACTATTAGAAAAGCTTCCAAGTAATGAAGGAGAAGCACCAGAATTTTCAGCATACTATACCAACTATAGAGCAGCAATTGCCTTTTCAGGCCTAATAATTTTCCTAGGGGCATTTATGGGCCTACTTTTTCTAATGGCTACAGGAAGTATAATATTCTTTAAGCAATTATCTGAAGCTAATGAAGATAAGGATAGGTACAGCATCCTTAGAAAAATAGGAGTTACAAATAAGGAAATAAAAACTTCCATAAGCAAGCAAATATTAATAGTCTTTGCCCTTCCTTTAGTTATTGGGATGACCCACAGCCTTGTTGCTTCAAAACTTTTAACAATAATATTAAGGGTAAATCTTACACTGCCAATAATTTTAACTTGCTTGGCATATACAGTTATATATATGATTTATTATTTCCTAACAGTAAATTCTTACTATAATATTGTTAGCTCAGAAAAAATTTCATAATGTAATGCAGGGTCTTTGTTTCCCTGCTTTTTTCTATATAAAAAGACCTTTTATCTTTTTAAATTGTTTAGTTAAGATTATACTTTCTATTAAAATTACTCAAATTTATCATCTCTTTCATAAAGCCTTCTTAATAATGCATGTTGCACCATATATTTACAAAAATATGAATAAAAATATACAACTTTGAAACAAGTATTATTTAACTTATAAACATATATTTTATATTATTAATATATAGGGAAAGATATGTAAACAAATATAAAGCATTATATCTTTAATAAGTTCCATATTTAAATAGGCATTATATTTGCTAATTAAAAATAAATAAACTAGAATTTAAATATAAAAGGTATTAGACAATAAAAAGGAGGCAAAATAGCAGGTGAAAATTTGGGAAAAAATATTTATATACTCTACAGTACTGTTTATTTTATTGTTTAATGGTGCTGGAATAATAATAGAAACTATATATAACAGAAATTTAAATCTTGTAATAACAACTGGTTTAAATTAATATGGAGCTGTTAAATAAAGTATGGGGATATAATTATTATGGAGGAACAAGAGCTGTAGACATACACGTTCAAAGATTAAGAGATAAGCAAAATTTAAAAGATAAGATAAAGACTGTATATAAAGCAGGCTATCGATTAGAAAAGTAGATTTTACAAGTTTGATACAATAAATATATTATAAAGAGAAATTCCTTTGTTATATTAAAGCAGAAAGGAAGTGCTTAATATGGCAAAAATAAAAAGAAAAACAAGAAGAAAAACAAAAAGAAAAATTTTAATAGGAGGAATAATTTTAATTTTCTCTGTAATTACAATTAGAGGCTTTATAGAAAAACATAATATAAATAATGACAAATCAAATATAACAAAAGAGAAAAGTAGCTTTAATAATAAATCTGTAGATAGCACTAATTACAAAAATACAAAAAACATAATTTTGGTTAATAAGGATTTTGGCTTAGAAAGAGGATACGAACCTGAAGATTTAGAAAGGGTAGAAGTAACAACTAATAAAGAAATTCTATTAAGAAGAGAAGCAAATGAAAATTTAAAAAGAATGTTTCAAGATGCTCTCAAAGAGGAAATATACTTACTAGCTGTTTCAGGATACAGGTCCTACGAATATCAAGAGGATGTTTATAATATTGAAGTTTATACTAATGGTACAGAATATGCCAATGAGTATGTAGCAAAACCAGGATATAGCGAGCATCAAACAGGTCTTGCAGTAGATATTTTAGCGGTTAATTATACAGATATGGACGAAAACTTTGAAAATACTGAAGAATGCAGATGGTTACATAATAATATGCATAAATATGGCTTTATCCTTAGATACCCAAAGGGAAAAGAAAATGTTACTGGTTATAATTACGAGCCCTGGCATATACGCTATGTTGGTACAGATCATTCATATAAAATAAAAGAAGAAGGTTTAACATTAGAAGAATATTTAGATTATTAAAAAGGAGAGAAATTATATGAGTATAAAATTTGATCCTATAAGAATTATTGGTGAAGAAACAGAGTGGGCAAAGCTGGCAAATAATGATCGAGAAGAATGGAAGGAAAAATTAGCAAAAAACAAGGGTGAAATTATTAACTAGATAAGCTTATTTAAGCTTATCTTTTTTATTGCTCTTAAGTTTGTTAGCTTAACTATTAAAATAAAAAATATTAATAATTTAATAAAAAATCCATTTAAAAACAAAAGGAAATATGCAATTGATGTGGAAATAAGTGTAAAAAAGTATCTTGCTTAATAAATTAATAATATTCCAAATTATTAATATAAATTATTGGAATGATTTAAATTCTAAAGAATATCAATATAATGATATAAATATTAGGGGAGGCTTAAAAATTACTTCTATTGATACTGACTAAATATATTCAATGTAAACGTATACTATAGGTTGTTAATATAGTAGAAAATTAATTAAAACTATTTAGGGGGATATGAATATGAAAGTCAAAAAAATTGTAAGCCTTATTTGTTCAGTTGTTATTGCTTCAAGTTTATTTGCAGGATGTAATTCAGGTAAAGGCGGCACAGGACAAGGTGAAGATACTGATAAACCAGCAGTTCTAACAGCTTTGCTTGAGTCATCACAAGGTTGGGTTAGAAACTTTAACCCATATAATAAGCCAGCTCAATTTGTGGAAGGGTTTATGTATGAGCCATTAGTTATTTTTGATGCTAATAATGGCGGTGAAGAAATAATGTGGTTAGCTGAAGACATTATAAGTGAAGAGGACAACAAAACTCTTACTGTTAAACTTAGACAGGGAATTAAGTGGAGTGACGGTGAAGACTTCAATGCTGATGATGTTGTATTCACATATACTTATTCAAGGGATAATCCTGATATAGACACAGGTGGTAACTGGAGTGGAGATAATCCAAAGTTACAATCAGTTGAAAAGATTGATGATTATACAGTTAAAATTGTAGCAACTAATCCAAATGTATTCCATAGAAAAGATATCTTCTATCAAACCTGGATGGTTCCAGAGCATGTATTCTCAAAGATTTCAGATCCAGCAACAGCTGTTTTAGAAGAACCCGTTGTTACAGGAGCTTTCTCAGAAGTTAAAGACTTTACTCCAGAGATGGTTGTATTAGGAAGAAACCCTAACTACTGGAAGGCAGATGATTTAGAAGTAGATGAATTAAGAATACCTCAATTTGATGGAAATGATGCTGCATTAGCATTATTAGAAGAAGGAAATGTTGACTGGGCTTATATCATGATTCCAGATATCGAAAAAACTTATGTTAAAGGCGATGCTCATAAGAAGTATTGGTATGGTAAAAATGATGGTATGAGATTAACCTTTAACTATATGACTAAAAATGAAAATAATAAGAAAGCTTTTGAATCAGTTGATTTTAGAAGAGCTGTATCTTTAGCAACTGATAGAAAAACTATCAATGAATCTGCGGCATTTGGTTATTTAAGTGATGAAGTACCAACAGTTACAGGATTACCAACAATGCTGTCATCTTATATAAATGAAGAGGCACAAGCCCTTTCAGATCCTTATACTACCTTTGATTTAGAAAAAGCAGCTCAAATCCTTGATGAAGCAGGATTTGTTGATAAGGATGGAGATAACTATAGAGACAATCCAGATGGAACACCAATTAAGTTTGAAATTATTTCACCAGCTGGTTGGACAGATTGGAATGATGGAGCACAAGTAATTGCAGAGGACCTACAATCAATTGGTATTAATGCTATAAATGCACCTAAGGAGCTGGGAGTAGTTGTTGAAGCTTGGGGAACTGGTGAATTCGATATGCTTTACACAGCTTATGGACAAAACACAAATATTTGGAAGTATTACTTTGATACAATTGGTGACCAAGCAAGATTCTTAACAAGTACTTGGTGGTCAACTTGCCAAAATAACTATAAAAATGATGAAATGACAGCCTTAATAGAAGAATTAGCAATAGCTGACGAAGATAGACAAGCTGAAATAGTAGCTACAATTGAAAAATTCTTTGCAGAAAACATGATAAATGTACCAATATTATTCAATGGAAAATGGCATATTTACAATGATGCAAGATTTACTGGCTGGACAGTTGAAGAAGGTAAGGGACCAGATCCAGCAAACTGTATCCATGACTCTAAGATATTACAATTATTAGAATTAAAACCAGTTAAATAAATTATAAATTAAGGGGAGGGAAGAAAGATGAAATACCTTTTAAAAAGATTAGCCTTTTATTTTATGGCATTCATAGGGGCCTTTTCATTAAACTTCTTTCTTCCTCGTCTTATGCCAGGAGACCCTGTCCAAATGAGATTAGGAGAGCTTGCAAGACAAGGTGGTAAAATAGATCCAGCCACTATAGAAGCTATCGAAAAAATGTTTGGAATTAATAGCAATGAACCTTTAATAGTTACTTATTTAAGAAATTTTGGCGATATATTAAAGGGTGATTGGGGTATCTCCTTTACAAATAACCTATATCCTGTTACTGAAGTAATAAAAAGACCATTAGGCTGGACAGTATTTTTATGTGGAACAGCTCTAATAATATCATTTATTATTAATACGGCTTTAGGTATATTTGTTGCATGGAGAAGAGGAAGTAGATTAGATACAACCTTAACAGTTGGTGGACAAATTATGGCAAACATTCCTCCTGTAATTGTTGCATTAACTTTAAGTTATACACTAGCTTACAATGGATTTTTCCCCAAAGGGTATGCAGTAACCCCATTATTATATGCGGAGGGTTTTGAATATGTAAAAGATGTTGCCTATCATGCTTTCTTGCCGGTAACGGCTATTATTTTAGGTAGCCTTGGTGGGATAATGGGCATGAGGGCAAATATGATAAACCAGTTAGGGGAAGATTATATAGTTATGGGAACTGCCAAAGGAGTTCCAGATAAAAAGATTATGTTTAAGTACTGTGCAAGAAATGCAATGCTACCAGTAGTAACTTCCTTTGCAATGCAAGTAGGATTTTTACTTGGTGGACAGCTGCTTATTGAAAATATATTTAACTATCCAGGGTTAGGAAAGCTGATGATTCAGGCTATTAACGGTAGAGACTATCCATTAATGCAAGGTATTTTGCTTATGACTACTATTTTAATGCTGACAACTAATTTTATTGCCGATATAAGCGTTTTTCTTCTTGATCCAAGAATTAGAAGGCAATCAGGAGAATAATTATGGGGAAAGTACGAGGTATAATATGGTGAAAAAATTATTAAATTCTAAAATAGTTAAGTTTTTAAAAGATAGTCCTAAAACTGCAGTTGGATTAACCTTAATATTAATTGTATTAATATTAACCCTTGGAGCTAAATTATTTACACCATATGGACCTATGCAGACCTTTGACGGATTATGGCGTGCAGCACCATCAGCTGACCATATTCTAGGAACCACCCAAGCAGGTAAAGATGTATGGACTCAAACCTTATATGGTGGAAGGGTATCCATATTAGTTGGAATTTTTGCAGGGTCAATTGCAGTTCTTTTAAGTTTAATAGTTGGAATTACAGCCGGATATTTTGGAGGTATAGTTGATAACGCTATTACAACTATAATAAATATAATTATGGTTATTCCTCAAACAGTACTCTTATTAATAATAGCATCTATGGTAGGAAGAATTTCCCCTTTAGCAATTGGAGTAATAATAGGAGTTACTTCTTGGCCTTGGGGAGCACGTATTTATAGAGCACAAACCATGAGTTTAAGAAATAGAGAATTTATAAAATCAGCTGAAACCTTAGGTGAATCCAAAATACGTACACTATTTGTGGAAATAATGCCTAATATGCTATCAATGATAACTTCAGGTTTTATAGGAACCTTAATATATGCTATTATGGCCCAATCATTTATTGAGTTTATTGGTTTTGGTGATAGAATGTCAGTAACTTGGGGGCAAATGCTAAATAATGCTCAAACTACAGGTGCTTTAAGTAGCGGTGTATGGTGGGAAATACTAGGCCCAAGTGCATTTATTATACTATTTGGTGCAGGACTTACATTAATCAACTTCTCAATTGATGAATTATCTAATCCAAAATTAAGAGCTCAAAGAATTATGAGAAAGTATTATAAAGAAAAGAAAGCTCAAGAAAAATTACTTAGAAAACAAGCTACAGGATTTACTAGTAATGAAGGAGGGGTTAAGTGATGGGCTCATTACTTGAAGTAGAAAATCTTTGTGTTGATTATATAACAGAAAATGGCTATGTAAGAGCAGTAGACAGCGTAAGTTTTGTTATTGAAGAAGGCAAAAGCTTAGGACTAGCTGGAGAATCAGGCTGTGGTAAAAGTACCATTGCATATTCACTAATGAGACTTCATAGACCTCCAGCCCTTATTACTAATGGAAAAATAAAAATGGATGGTAAAGATATTTTATCCCTATCAGAAAAGGAATTGCAAAAGTTTAGATGGAAAAAAATAAGTATGGTTTTCCAATCAGCAATGAACTGTTTAAATCCAGTAGTTACTCTTGAAAAACAATTTTTTGAACTTTATAAGACCCATGGTATTACTAAAAATAAAAAAGAATCAAGAAAGATGGCAGAGGAGCTTCTAAAAATAGTTGGAATTCCGCCAGAGCGTTTAAAAGATTATCCACATCAACTATCAGGGGGAATGAGGCAACGGGCTGTAATTGCAATGGCACTAGCCCTAAAACCAAGACTTCTTATATTAGACGAACCAACCACAGCCTTAGATACGGTGGTTCAAAGAGATATATTACAAAAAATATATGAGCTAAAAGAACAATTCAATTTTTCAATTTTGTTTATTACTCATGATATTAGTTTAATGATGGAATTCTGCGATACAGTGGCAATAATGTATGCAGGAAAACTTGTTGAACAAGCACCTTCAATGAAGATCTTAAAAAACCCACATCATCCATATGCTTATGGCTTAAAAAATTCCTTCCCTTCCTTACAAGGGGAAATAAAATACATGGAGGGTATTCCAGGTATACCATTAGATTTAAACTGTATTCCTAAAGGGTGTAGATTCCAGGATAGATGTTTTAAGGCAACTAAGATATGCTTCGAAGAAGAACCAGGAAGAAGTTCACGAGATGGGGGATTCTTCTATTGTCATAACCCATTAGAATTGGTAAAGGAGATTTGATATGGAAGCACAAGAAATTAAAAAACCAATATTTAGTGTAAAAAATGTAACAATGGATTTTAAGGTTGCTAGAAAAGGCTTTCTTGCAAAGAAAAGTACTATTCGCGCTTTAAATGATATCTCCTTTGACTTATATCCTGGAGAGGCCTTGGCCATAGTTGGAGAATCTGGTTGTGGTAAGTCTACAATTTGTAGAATTGCCATGAGATTCTATGAGCCAACTTCAGGGAAAATGTTTTTTAATAATGAGAATATTCATGAATTAAAGGGAGAAAAACTTAAGCAGTATAGGCAAAAATCACAAATGATTTTCCAAGATCCTTTTTCATCTTTGAATCCCTTATACAACATATATTACCACCTAAAAAGACCATTAGAACTTTATCATCCTTCCGATAAAGAGACAATGTATAAAAAGATGGATGAATACTTAACAATGGTTGGCTTAACACCGCCTAAAGAGCAAGGGGAAAAATTCCCCCACCAACTTTCAGGTGGACAAAAGCAAAGAGCTTATATTGCAAGAGTACTAGCAGTTGGTGCAGATGTAATTTTTGCAGATGAACCTACCTCTATGCTGGATGTATCAATAAGATTGGGAGTTTTAAACTTATTAAATAAACTTAAAAGAGATTTGAAAAAATCTTTTATCTATATTACCCATGATATTGCTACAGCAAGATATTTTGCAGATAGAATAATAGTACTATATGCTGGCCATATGGTTGAGTGGGGAGATGTAGATAAAGTAATTTGCAACCCAAAACATCCATATACTAAGCTTCTTATAGCGGCAGCCCCAGACCCAGAAAGAGAGGGGAAAATTGACCTACCTGTTATAAGAGATGAAGATACAGAAATAAGACAGTGGACCCCTGATAGTAAAGGATGCCCATTTAGAACACGATGCCCAGAAGCAAAAAAAATTTGTGCAAGGGAGTGTCCAGAACCTAGAGAAGTGGAAGCGGGACAATTTATTAGATGTATACATGGTTAGT
>JAAYOT010000223.1 GCA_012520205.1 Clostridiales bacterium | reverse complement strand
TTAATCTCTTCTATTTGTCATGTCTAAAAATAAATTAAATTTATAATTTAGTCGTTAATATACTTCTAAAATAGATAGAAAGAGAGCTGTATCAAAGTGATTTTAAGAATCATTTTGATACAGCCCCCCATAATGAAGATATGTAATAATTATTCTGCTTTTAATTCTTGTACTCCAGTTATAGCTGATGGAGTATCTCCTTCTTTATCATCAATTTTGAATGTATCCATAGCTTCTTGATTTAAGAAGTAAACATTTCCGTCAATAGTTTGATTTACTAAAGTAAAGTTTTTACCTGCAATATAAAGATCTCCCTTGAAAGTACCATGTTGAAGACTTCCGTTTATACTATTGAATGTTAATTTTGGAGCTGTTAAAGTAAACTTAGCTGTTACTTTTTTATCTTCATCTTGAGTGTAAAGAGCTATTTTACGTTGGAAAAGTTCTTCACCAGTATTTTTATCCTTCTTACCGTTTTTAAAATCACCATCTACAACTAGGTCTTTATCAAAAGTTAAGTCTCCTAATGTTGCTATTATCCAAGTTCCATCCTTGCTTATAGCCTTTTCAAAATCATCATTTTCATTAACAATTGAAGCAGTTGTTACTACATCAGTTGTTTCTTTTTCTTCTGTTTTTGGTGTTTCTTCAGTTTGTTTTTTATCGTCAGCTTTTCCACAAGCTACAAATGCAGTTGTTGCTAGCGTTAGTGATAATACAACTAAAAGTTTTTTTGATTTCATATGTAATTCCCCCTAAAATTTTTAAAATGTCCATTTGTTATGCACATTTCAATTATATACCAGTGACGGAAAAACAACAATATATTTTTAATAATTACTATAAAGCAACATATCTGTGTTTACATGATTTTCAGCAAAATATTTTTCAATTTCTAAACGAACTTCTAGTAGTAATTTTTTAGTTAATTCAATTTTTTCAGCGCTGGCTCTGAAAGCAGGAATGCTTACGCTAAGGGCAGCAACAACCTTTTTATTATTAAATAATGGAACTGCTACACAATGTTGATAATCGTTAAGTTCACCAAATTCTGAAGTAAATCCATCAACCTTTATTTTAGAAGTTTGCTCATATAATTCATCAAAACTTGTTACTGTATTTTCTGTATATGATTTTAATCCTTCAGGATATAATTTTTTTAATTCATTTAAGTCTTTATTACATAATAAAGATTTACCTATTGCTGTACAATATGCAGGCAATTTCTTACCTACAGAAGAAACAAGTCTAATAGGCTCCTCAGATTCTACTTTTGCAATATAAAAAACTTCGTTTTTATCTAAAACTCCTAATTGACATATTTCCCTAGCTTGATTTACAATGTGCTGCATTTGTATTTTTATAAATTTAAATACATTTGTATTATTAGCATAAGAAATACCAACACCATAGGAGGATATACCTATGCTGTATTTTGAAGTATTTTTATCTGCATATAAGAATTTTCTTTCAGACATTGTATGAACTATAGGATAAATAGTGCTTATAGGAGATTTAATCTTATCTGAAATTTCAGTAAGGGTGAGTCCTTCAGGATGAGAAGATAACAATTCTAATATATCAAGAACTCTTTTAGTAGGCCTATGTTCAGTTTTGATCATTGCACTATACCTCCTATTATAATAAGAAAATTATAACAAATATAAGGAGCTAAAACAATAAAGAGTATAATTCATTTTAGCCTAAAAAATAAAAAATGATTCTCGCAATAGAAGAAAGCAAAATGAAGTTAAGTGATATGAGTTATCAATTACTTAGG
>JAAYOT010000222.1 GCA_012520205.1 Clostridiales bacterium | reverse complement strand
TATTAATTTATTATCTTTGCCATTATCCAATTTGTTTTTTATTTGATTTAAACAAAAAGTGGTTTTGCCTGTTCCTGCTCTTCCAAAAATAAATCTTATTCCCATAATACACTCCTAATTAAAAATTTTGTATATATTTAAATAATACCCTTATTTTGATGTAATTAATAGTAAAAAAATAATAGGTAATAGCCTTACCTATTACCTATCTTAATATATTTGTATTTTTTATTTGCTTTCTAATATTGCTAATGCAGCTGCACCTAAAACTCCAGCTTTCCCGCCTAATAGGGCCTTTTCTACCTTGCAATGATCATATATATTAGTTAAGCATCTTCTTTGCATTTCTTCATCAATTTTGTCAAAAACTATCTTTCCTGCTTCGCTTACTCCTCCTCCAATAACTATTTTATCTGGATCGAAGGAGTTTGCAATATTTGCAATACCTATTCCTAAATATGATAATGCATCATTTAATATATCTTGTGAAACTCTGTCTCCTCTTTCTGCTTCTAAGAAAACTTCTCTAGCTGTAACATCATCATAATTTCTTAATGAAGTTTCAACCTTACTATCAAGAGCTTCTTTTGCCCTCTTCATTATAGCTGTTCCTGATGCTACAGATTCAACACAACCTGTATTACCGCATCCACATCTTGGACCGCCCTTCATTACTGTTGTATGTCCAATTTCTAGTGCATTTGCTGTACTTCCTCTATATATGTTGCCATTTAGTATTGCACCGCCACCTACTCCTGTGCTTACTGTAACAAAAACCATATTTTTGCTTCCCTTTCCAGCTCCAAACATGAACTCACTTAAGGTAGCTACATTTGCATCATTGTCTAGGTAAGTAGGAATATTGTATCTTTCTTTTATTGGTTTTACTAATTCAAAGTTTTTAAATGGTAAGTTTGGTGTATAAACTATTAGTCCCTTTTCAAGATCTAATGGTCCTGGTGATCCAATACCTATAGCTCTTACTTCTTCCTTATTTACATTTTCTAATACCTTATCTATTGTTTTTAAAAGGTTATCTAAAACAACCTTCTCACCCTTTTCAGCTTCTGTTTTTACTGTAATTTCTTCTATTATTTCTCCCTTTAGATTTACTAAAGCAGTGTATATTTTAGTTCCACCTAAATCAACACCAACCACATATTTCTTTTCCATCTCAGTTCCCCCCATAAATCATAAATCATAAATATAATTATAAAAATAGTATATCATTTTGTAAAATTGTTTACAAGAATTATTAACTTATTTAAACAATTGTTTTGTGAAATAAAAAAAGCACCTAACGTAGTTAGATGCTTTTGGCGGAGAAACCGGGATTTGAACCCGGGCGCCGGAAAATCCCGACCTATACCCTTAGCAGGGGCACCTCTTCAGCCTCTTGAGTATTTCTCCATGTATTATATCCCTTAAGGGATTATGTGGCGGAGAGAGTGGGATTTGAACCCACGGTACCCGCAAAGGTACGCCGGTTTTCAAGACCGGTGCCTTAAGCCAGCTCGACCATCTCTCCATATCTGTGTCTTACGACAAGTATTATTATAACAACCACTAAATATATTGTCAACTAATTTTTTAAATTTTTTATCTTTTGATTATTACATTAATATTATATCCCTTATAAAATTTTTTATTAATTTAGTTTACAATTCAAGTT
>JAAYOT010000221.1 GCA_012520205.1 Clostridiales bacterium | reverse complement strand
GATTATAATATAGATAAAATTAAGGAGATAGTTGTTAGAACAATACTTTCCTTTAATTGTATGTATAACCCAGATATTATTGTTATTTATAGTGAAAATATAGATGAATCTATAATTGAAGAAGTGAGAAGTAATTGTGATTCAGAAATAGAAAAGGCTATGATGCCAGAAATAATCATTTCCAAAGAAATAAACAGGGATTTTGAAATAGGCATTAAACATATTGCATTAAAGGAATTAGGTTTTTAATAATTCAAATTATTTACAAATAAAGTAGTTAATAAAGGAGAGGGAAAAATGAGTTATATTGATTTACACATGCATTCATATGTTAGTGATGATGGGGAGTTTAGTCCAAAGGAATTAGTTGATTTATGCTTAGATAAGAAACAAAAATACTTTTCTATTGCCGATCATAATTCAATTAAGGGTATAGCAGAAGCTAAAGAATATTGTAAGGATAAAGGAATTAAAATAATACCAGCTATAGAACTAGACTGTACTATAGGAGAGGTAAACTTACATGTTCTAGGATATGGTATAGATTATAAAACATCAGCCTTTGATAAAATCGAAGAAGATATAATCATGCAGGAACAAGATGCATCTAAAAAGCGTATGAAGTTAGTTCGTGAATTAGGAATAGAATTTTCAGATGAGGTAATAGAAAGCTTATCAAGAAATGGTGTAGTAAATGGAGAAATGATTGCTGAAGCTGCAATGTTATATGATAAAGAACGTAAAAATCCATTATTACAGCCTTATTATGAAAATGGATCTAGAAGTGATAATCCTTACGTTAATTTTTATTGGGATTATTGTTCAAAGGGCAAACCAGCTTATGCAGAAGTTAAGTATATAACTTTAAAAGAAGCAATTGAAGTTATTGAAAAAAGCGGAGGGGTACCTGTTTTAGCTCACCCAGGAAATAATGTAAAAGAGGATGAAAAATTATTAGAGGAAATTATTTCCCATGGAATAAAGGGAATGGAAGTATACAGCAGCTACCATAGCAAGGAACAAGTAGAATTTTATAAAAATTTTGCTTTAAAACATAATTTGTTTTTAACTTGTGGAAGTGATTTTCATGGAAAAACTAAGCCAAGCATCTCTATAGGTGGAATTGATTGTGAGGATAATGAAGAGAATATTATAGCAAGTTTAAGAAAATTTATAAAAATAGATTAATAATATTTGGACATACTATATTTGTATCATATTTGAAAGGAGATATAGTATGGAAAGATATCATTGTAATGTAAATGGAATTGCAAATGAAAATATGAAAACACAAATTAAAAATTCCCTTGAAAAAGTAGATGGAGTAAATAAAGTTTGTGTTGATAAGGCAAGAGGTTCTGTAGAAGTGATTTATAATGAGCCTGCAACCCAAGAAGCTATAGAAAGCTGTATAGAAAAGACAGGTCATAAAATAGAATAATTTTTAGTTAACAGTTGTCAAGTGACAGTGTCATTGACAACTGTTTTTTAGTTTTTTGCAAATAAAAAATCTGGTACAGAAGTTTTTATTTCATCATTTCCCACAACAACAAATACATCTCCGCTATTTATTGTTATATAGGGACCTGGTGAGATTAGTAATTGACCATCCCTTTTTATTGCAATTAAAGTTGCTCCGGTATTCTGCCATAACTTAATTTCTGCAGATGTTTTACCTATATGAATACAATCTTCTGGAATAGTAAATTCCATTGGAACAATTGGATTTACCTCATCAAATCTACTAGAATAATCTATAATCCCATTTATAGATTTTAGCATTTCATTTTCTATTTCTTTACGTTTTTCTAATAAG
>JAAYOT010000220.1 GCA_012520205.1 Clostridiales bacterium | reverse complement strand
GGTGCAGATAATGTAATGGATATTATGGGTAATGGGGAAGCAGCACTTGCTATGATTTGGTCTGGAGAAGGCTTAAATTTAAGTGCTGAACATGAAAACTTAGAGTATGTTATTCCAAAAGAAGGAGCTAATTATTGGTTAGATTCATGGGCTATTCCAGCAAATGCTAATGATAAGGAAAGTGCAGAAAAGTTTATTAATTTCCTTAGTGAAAAAGATAATGCTTTAAGAATTGCAGAAGAAATTGGATACACTACACCAAATAAACTTGCTATAGAAGAACAACCTGAAGAAGTAAAAAATAATCCTGCAGCATATTTATCAGAAGAATTAATGAATAAATGCGAAGTTTATGAATATATGGATTCTGATAAGCTAAAATTATATGAAGATTTATGGTTGAGAGTGTATGCACAGTAAGAATAAATATTAATATTAAATTAAACAAATAGAAAAAAATGTATAACCATAGTATAATGGAAATAGCATCTATTAAATTATAGGAGTTGATTATTATGGATGATAGGGTTATAGATTTTAATGAAATAAAAAATAGAGTTAATGAAAAAGATGTAGATAAATTTGAATCCTATATGTTTTCTTTATATTATGAAATGAGCGATGGGAAATTAAACATGGCTGAATTTTCAAAGAAAGTCTTAGACTATATGGAAAGTAACAATATATCTCAAGATAAGTTTATGAAGATGCAAACTAAGCTTATGGAGAGATACGGTTTTGATGCTTCTGCTTTAGAAAGTCAACTAAAAACCTTAGGAATAGAAAATGTAATTCCTGGAGGGGGAGATATAGAAAAGGCAAAGAAAACACTAAGCTTTCAAGAAAAATATAAAGATAGGTTAAAAGTAAAAACAATAAATAGTTATTATATTAATAATGATAAAAATAAATTAGAAATAATAACTGAAGGAATAAATATTCTTTTAAAAAGTGAACAAAATATAGATTTAAATGATCTAGAATTAAACGAGTTTTTATGTTCCTACAAAAAGCTTCAAGATGATAACTCATTAAAAATATCTATTTGTGAAAATGCAAGAGAATACAATTATTAATAACCTGACAGTTTACAATTAGCAATGGGCAAGAATGTTCATTGGGAGTTGGAAACTGTCATTTTTTTGTTAATTTACATAGAGTGATGCCTAGAAAAGAACTTAATATATAGGCAAAAAAGTAGTAGGAATTTTATATGGTTATAGTTTATAATTAAAAAGTATGTAAATATGAAATTGAAAATTTTTAAAATTATTTTTATAGATAGACCTAGGAGGATAAAATGAGCGTTTTAACAGTTAAAAATATGAGCCATGGATTTGGTGATAGAGCAATATTTGAAGATGTATCCTTTAGATTATTAAAAGGTGAGCACGTTGGACTTATAGGGGCAAATGGAGAAGGAAAATCTACCTTTATGAATATAGTAACAGGAAAACTTATGCCAGATGAAGGAAAGGTAATTTGGTCTAATAATGTTAGAGTTGGATATATGGACCAACATTCTGCCTTAGCAAAAGGAGAAAGCATAAGAGATGCATTAAGGGATGCTTTTAAATATTTATTTGATTTAGAAAAGGAAATGAATACATTATATGAACAAATGGGTGACGTAGACCCAGAAAAACTAGAAAAAATGCTTGAAAGAACAGCAGTTATTCAAGATTTATTAGACAATAATGGATTTTACATAATAGATGCAAAGGTAGAAGAAGTTGCAAAGGGTCTTGGTCTTTCAGACTTAGGCTTAGATAGGGATGTAGATGATTTGTCAGGTGGTCAAAGAACAAAGATATTACTTGGAAAATTACTTCTTCAAAATCCAGATATATTACTTCTAGATGAGCCTACAAACTACCTAGATGAAGAGCATATAGAATGGCTTAAGAGATACTTACAAAATTATGAAAATGCCTTTATATTAATATCTCATGATATTCCATTTTTAAATTCTGTAGTTAATTTAATATATCATGTAGAAGATAGAAAACTAACAAGATATGTTGGAGATTATAATGAGTTTAAAAGACTTTACGAAGAAAATAAAAAGAGATTAG
>JAAYOT010000219.1 GCA_012520205.1 Clostridiales bacterium | reverse complement strand
TATCTACAAGGTTAGTTATTTGCTTAAAATCAGGCACTTCAATTTTTTGATATTCATGGGAAGTTCTAAAGCCATCAAAGAAATGGGTAAATGGTACTCTCCCCTTAATTGCACTTAGGTGTGCTACGCAAGCTAAATCCATTACTTCTTGAACATTAGATGCAGCAAGCATAGCAAAGCCTGTTTGTCTTGTTGCCATAACATCTTGGTGATCTCCAAATATTGATAATGCATGAGTAGCAATTGCACGAGCACTAACATGAAATACTACCGGCAATAGTTCCCCTGCTATTTTATACATGTTAGGTACCATAAGTAGTAGCCCTTGGGATGCTGTATATGTTGTTGTTAAGGCACCAGCTTGAGCTGAACCGTGTACAGCACCAGCAGCACCAGCCTCAGACTGCATTTCTACAACTTTTACTGGTTGGTTGAACATATTTTTTTTTCCATGAGCTGACCATTCATCTACAGCCTCTCCCATTGGAGTAGAAGGAGTTATAGGAAAGATTGCTGCTACCTCAGTAAAATTATAGGAAGCATATGCGGCAGCTTGGTTTCCGTCCATTGTTTTTGTAACCTTTTGCATTAAATTAATCCTCCTCAGTATTTTTCTATAAAATAAATATTTCTTGTCTGATTTATTATTTGAATTATGAGGAAAACTATTCATGTTAAAAAGTGTATTTATTATAGTTATTTTTATATATTATTAAGTAGTATAATAATTTTTATTTAAAAATTCTTATTATATGCTAAAGCTTAGTATATTTTGTACGAAATATTAAATGGTTGGTAAAAAATAAAATATGAGAATGAAGGAGAGTTAAGTATGATAAGAAAATTAAAGATTTCCCAAAAACTAATTTTATCAAGTATCATTAGCACAATATTTTTACTTATTGTAGGCGGCTTTGCTTTGAAATCTATGTGGAAAATTAATATTAATGGTCAAAATATTTATAATAATAACTTGATGGCATTAAAATATATCTATAGTATTCAAGTTAATGTTGATGATACTTTATTAAATTTTGAATATATGCTTAATAAAGATAATATTAGCAATATTAGTGATTATGAAAAAAATATAGCTAATAATACTTCTTCAAATAATTGGTTATTTGAAGAATATGAGAAACTGCCGAGTACAAGTGAAAAACAAGAAGAGGAATATAAGCAGGTAAAAGATACATTGGCTTTATATAGGGAAGTAAGGGACAGAATAATTAACTATGTTAAAGAAGAAAATTATAATGAAGCAAACAAGACATATAGAAATGAATACATAAAAATAAAAGATCAACTGATTGCTGAATTAGATGATTTAATTGAAGAAAATGTTATACAGGCAGAAAATACAGCCAATGTAAACAGTGCAATATATAAAAGCTCATTTATTCTCCAAATAATAATTATTTTAGCTGCTTCACTATTTTTATTTTTAATAGGTTATAGCATGGCTAAATGGCTTTCAAGAAGAATAAATAATGCTGTTAATTTTGTAAATAATTTAGCTGAGGGAGATCTTACTCAAGAAGCAAAGATAACTAGTGAGGATGAACTTGATAAAATGGCAATAGCTTTAAATAAGGCATCTAAAAATATGAGAGGACTTGTAATAGAACTTATTAGTGGCATGGAAAATATGAGTGCTTCAAGTGAAGAGTTAACAGCAACAATGGAAGAAATTTCAGCAACTATTATTAATATCAAAGAAGCTGCAGAATTAATTGCAGAAGGAGATGGAGAATTAAGTGCTTCTTCTGAAGAAGTTAGTGCAACAACCGAAGAAATAGAAATTCATATAAAAGATTTAGCTGATAAGGCATTAGAAGCGGATAAAATTTCTGCTGAAATTATGGAAAGGGCATTAATGATAAGAAATAAGGCAGAAGAATCATCTTCTAGTGCAAATGAGTTATATGAAGATAAGGAAATTAAAATTAAAAAGGCTATAAAGGATATAGAAATTCTTGAAGAAATAAGAGTTATGGCTGAAGCTATAAGTCAAATAGCAGAGCAGACTAATTTATTGTCTCTTAATGCATCGATAGAAGCTGCTAGGGCAGGGGAAGCAGGAAAGGGCTTTGCTGTTGTAGCAGAAGAAATAAGAAAATTGGCGGAACAATCTGCTCAGTCAGTAACTCATATAAGCAGAATTATTAAAGATGTAAGGGATGCCATAGATAACTTAGTAGTTAATACTAATGATATATTGGCTTTTATGGATAATAAAGTTAAACCAGATTATGAAATGCTAAAAGAAACAGGAATACAATATCAAAATGATGCAGAGTTTGTACATAAAATGTCTAATGAAATTTCAATTTCAACAAATACAATTTCTTCTAGCATAAATGAAGTTAATAATGCAATGACTAATGTAACTGAATTAACTCAACAATCTGCCGCTAGTTCAGAAGAGATCTTAGGAAGCCTAACAGAAACAAGTTCAGCAGTAGAAGAAGTAGCAAAGCAAGCTCAAAGTACTTCAGAATTAGCAGAAAGATTATCTTCTTCATCTAATAAATTTAAAATTTAATAAAAAACATTTAATTATTGGATAAATACATACATAATTTCTGAAAGATAAATACATAAAATTATTAAAGGAGCTATTAAATAGCTCCTTTAATGTTAAAATTAAAGAAATAAATATCTATAGAATAAGGAAGTGTTATAAATGGTAGATATATCATTATTAGGCTGTGGAGGCGGTATGCCTGTACCAAATAGATTTTTGTCATCAACTTTAATAAATTATATGGGAAGAAAAATTTTAATAGATTCTGGTGAAGGTACTCAGGTATCAATGAAAATCCTTGGTACAGGTTTTAAAGCAATTGATATAATTTGTATAACTCATGGCCATGGCGATCATATTGTTGGCCTTCCAGGACTACTTGCTACAATTGGAAATAGCGGAAGAGTAGACCCTCTTACGATAATAGGTCCTGTTGGTATTGAAGAAATAATCAAAGGACTTAGGGTAATAGTGCCTTATCTTCCTTATGAAATAAAAATAATAGAAAATCCAAGGGATACAATAACTTTAATAGAAAATATAAGTATTTCTACCTTAGAATTAGATCATTCAGCCCCTTGTTTAGGTTATAGTTTTTACATTAAAAGAAAGCCAAGGTTTGATCTAGAAGCAGCAATGACTAACAATGTGCCTAAAATTTTATGGAATAAGCTCCAAAAGGGAG
>JAAYOT010000025.1 GCA_012520205.1 Clostridiales bacterium | reverse complement strand
ATTTTAACTGTTGGAGATTTTCTTGGAGAAAGCAATATATTAGGAGACACCCTTGAAAGTAATGTTTCTGCAATAGCAGTCAAGAATACATCAGTGTGCACAATTTCAAGAGAAGATTTTAATGAAATATTATATAAAAATCCAGCTATTTCATTAAAACTACTTTCAGAATTAAATAAGAGATTGATAAATGTAGAAAATCTAACAAGTAATTTATCTAATAATAATCCTGAAGCAAGAATATGCTGTATGCTATTAGAGTTTGCAGATAAATACGGTAAGGAACATATTAATGGAAAGGTAGAAATTAAATTACCACTTAATAGGGAAGAAATGGCCAATTATTGTGGAATTGCAAGAGAAACTTTAAGTAGAAAACTAAGTATACTAGAAAATGATGGGGTTATTGAATCTATTGGAACCAAGAAAATAATAATAAATAACTTAAATTCTTTAGAAGATTATATTATATAAATTATACATAGGAACTTTTTTAGGGCTATGGCCTTGAAGGAGTTCTTTTTTATTTTAAATTAGTTATATAATATAACTAATTATGTAAGAAATTAAAGAAGATATAATAAGATGATATTTAACAAAACTATATCAGAAAGAGGAGAGCCCATTTAATAAGAATATTAGAATAAAATAGATATAGGAATTGCCCTGTTTCATATTTACAAATCCAAAAATAAAGACCAAGTATAAATATGTTATTTCTTATATTAAAGAGTAAATGAAGTAAAATTATATTAAAAATATACAAAAATAATTAAAATTATACAAAATAATACTTGTAAAATTGTTATTATTAAGCTGTAAAGGTTTATAAATAATAAAAAGGGTGGGATAGATATATGGTAGAAAAAAAATTAACAAAGATTTTAAAAGAAAGATTTAAGAAGTCAATAAAAGAAGCAAGTAAAGAGGAAATATATTTAGCTTTACTTGAATTAACAAAGGAAAAAATTAATAATACTCCTAGTATTGAAGGCAGTAAAAAATTGTATTATATTTCTGCAGAATTTTTAATAGGAAAATTATTATCAAATAATTTAATAAATTTAGGTATTTATGATGATGTAAAAAATATTTTAAATGAGAATGGTAAAAATTTAAGTGAAATAGAAGAAATTGAACTAGAACCATCATTAGGTAATGGGGGGCTTGGAAGGTTAGCTGCTTGTTTCCTAGATTCAATTGCAACTTTAGGCCTTAATGGAGATGGAATAGGATTAAACTATCATTTTGGATTATTTAAACAAGTATTTAAAGATAATAAGCAAAAGGAAGAAAAGAATCCTTGGATTACTAAAGAAAGCTGGCTTAACAGAACTGATATACAATTTGATGTTTTATTTGGAGGCTTTAAAGTTAAATCAAGCTTATATGATATAGATGTTATTGGATATAATAATGGAAAAAATAAATTGCGCTTATTTGATATAGATACTATTGATGAAACATTAGTAGAAGAGGGAATAGATTTTGACAAGGAAGAAATAAAGAAAAACTTAACCTTGTTCTTATATCCTGATGATAGTGATAGAGCAGGACATTTATTAAGAGTATATCAACAATATTTTATGGTAAGCAATGCTGCTCAATTAATACTATTAGAGGCAGAAGAAAATGGTTATAATCTAAAAAAACTATATGACCATGTAACAATTCAAATAAATGATACACATCCATCAATGATTATTCCAGAGTTAATACGTTTATTGGGAATAAGAGGAATAAATACAGATGAAGCTATTAAAATAGTTACTAAAACTTGTGCATATACCAATCACACTATTTTAGCAGAAGCCTTAGAAAAATGGCCAATTGAGTATTTAGATCAAGTTGCGCCTCAATTAATGCCAATTATAAGAGAATTAGACAATAGGGTTAAGGATAAATATAAGGATGAAAGAGTTTATATTATAGATGAAGATGAAAGAGTTCATATGGCACATATGGATATTCATTATGGCTATAGCGTTAATGGAGTTGCAGCATTACACACGGATATATTAAAAAATGAAGAACTAAAACCTTTTTATGATATATATCCTGAAAAATTTAACAATAAAACTAACGGTATAACTTTTAGAAGATGGCTTATCCATTGCAATAATGAATTGTCAAATTATATTTCAGAACTAATTGGAGATGGTTACAAAAAAGATGCAACTAAATTAGAAAGCCTATTAAAATACACTGATGATAAAGAAGTTTTAAGAAAATTAGATATTATAAAGACTAACAACAAAATTAAACTTAAAAAATATTTAAAGGAAACTCAAGATATTGAAATAGATGAAAATTCAATATACGATATTCAAATAAAAAGGCTTCACGAATATAAGAGGCAACAAATGAATGTTCTATATATTATTTATAAATATTTAGAAATTAAAAAGGGAAATCTTCCAGAAAGACCAATTACAGTAATATTTGGTGCAAAGGCTGCTCCAGCTTATGTTATAGCTAAAGATATAATTCATGCAATTTTATGCCTTCAAGAAATAATAGAAAAGGATAAAGAAGTAAACAAGCATTTAAAGGTTGTTATGATAGAAAATTATAATGTAACTAAGGCAGAAAAGTTAATACCAGCTTGTGATATATCAGAACAAATTTCCCTTGCTTCTAAAGAGGCTTCAGGTACAGGAAATATGAAGTTTATGCTAAATGGAGCTTTAACTTTAGGAACAGAAGATGGAGCTAATGTTGAAATTCATGAACTAGTTGGAGATGAAAATATTTATATATTTGGATCATCAAGTGAAGAGGTTATAGAACACTATAAGAAGGCTGATTATGTATCAGAGGAATACTATGAAAAAGAAAATATTAAAGAATTAGTAGACTTCTTAATAAGTGATAAAATGCTAGAAGTTGGAGATGAGGAAAACTTAACTAGACTTTATAAGGAACTAATTAATAAAGACTGGTTTATGACCTTACTGGATTTAGAAGATTATATAGAAACAAAAGAAAAAGCCTTTAAAGATTACGAAGATAGAGAAACTTGGAATAAAAAAGTTTTAGTTAATATAGCTAAGGCAGGATATTTCTCATCAGATAGAACTATAGAACAATATAATAAGGAAATATGGAAAGTAAAATAATTATTAAGGGAGCTGCATTGGCAGCTCCCTTAATAATTATAGTTAGTAATTAGTTAAATTTCATTTTTTATACAAAGAAAATTATTAAAAATTTACTTTGACTTTCTTTGACCTTT
>JAAYOT010000024.1 GCA_012520205.1 Clostridiales bacterium | reverse complement strand
TGGTGCCGGCAGTGGGAATCGAACCCACACGGTTTCCCGCATGATTTTGAGTCATGTGCGTCTGCCAGTTCCGCCATGCCGACAAAGGATAAATAAATTATAGCAAAAAGAATTGTAAAGGGCAAGAAAAAATTTCATGGTTAAAGAAATGGTAAAGAAAAAAATAGTGGTAATTTTAATAAATAAATGAATATTTAATGTAATAGCAAAATATTATAGTTAATAAATGGAAAAGTGTAATCATATTACCAAAATAAGTGGAAGATGCTTTAAATTAATTATTTTAAATAATATAAGGGGGCAATTTTATGAAAAAAAGACTTATTTCATTATTAGCATTGACTCTAAGTGGAATGCTAATACTAGGCGGATGTCAAAAGGCAGAACCGCAGCCTGAAGAAAATAATCAAGAAGAAGTTTCAGAGGCAGTTGAAGGGTACATCCCTGCATCGGATCCAAGTTTAAATCCAGTATCAGGAAGAGAGGATACCTTAGTAATAGGTATCGATGCACCAGAAGAAGTATTCAATCCATTATATTGGGAATCTGCTTATGATAAGTATGTTGTAGACACAATATTTGAAGGTTTGTTAACTGTAGATGAAGAAGGTCTTCCAATTGAAGCTATGGCTGAGAAATATGAAATTTCAGAGGATGGGTTAACTTACAAATTTACATTAAAAGATGGGTTGAAATTTTCAGATGGTTCTCCGTTAACTACCGAAGATGTAGCATTCACATATACAGCAGCATGTGATCCAAGTTATGATGGTATTGCTGACTTCGTTAATGTTACAAAAATTAAGGGCTCGAAGGCATATAAAGAAGGAACTGCTGATTCTATTGAAGGAATAAATATAATTGATGATAAAACTATAGAATTTACTTTAGAAGAAGTTAATGCAGATGCAGTTTATGATTTTACAACAGGTATTTTATCAAAGGCTTATTATGGGAAAGAGTATTCTCAAGGTAATTTAGATTATATTAAAGCATACCATAAAACACCATTAGGTTCAGGCCAATATAAGTTAATAGAAACTAAGGCAGGGCAAGAAGTTGTTTTAGAGGCTAATGAAAATTATCATAATGGAAAGCCTAATATACCAAATCTTATCTATAAAGTAACTTCAACAGAAACTAGAATGCAATTGCTTCAAACTGGTGAAATAGATATGGATATGGTAACAGTTAATAAGGATAA
Organism: Clostridiales bacterium; assembly: GCA_012520205.1. Classification (GTDB taxonomy): domain Bacteria; phylum Bacillota; class Clostridia; order Clostridiales; family Clostridiaceae; genus Clostridium. Next base: position 2,629 of record JAAYOT010000024.1, on the reverse strand, counting down.
TGTTGATGCTTTAAAAGAAGCAGGTTTCTTAGACCTACACATATTCCCTACAAATGGTTATGGATACATTGGAATGAATTTAGAAAATCCAAAATTCCAAGACATTAAAGTAAGACAAGCTTTAGCTTATGGATTAAATAGACAGGAAATTGTAAATGCAGTTTATGCAGGTGGATTTGCTGATGTTATAAATGTTCCTCAATCAAAGGAATCTTGGGCTTACTATGCTGGTGACAATAAATATGAATTTAACAAGGAAAAGGCAATTGAACTATTAGAAGAAGCCGGCTGGAAGGTTGGAGATGATGGAATTAGAGAAAAGGATGGAGTTAAACTAGAAATTAAGTTTACTGCAACTTCACCAAACGTAGTAAATGATGCTTTAATACCAGTAGCAAAAGCTAATTTTGAGGAGCTTGGAATTAAATTTGAAGCTGAGCAAATGGATTTTAATGCAGTTATAGAAAAAGTTAATAACATGGACTTTGAAATGTTCTTTATGGCTTGGGGATTAACACCTTCACCAGATGCATCTAATGTTTTTGCATCAAATGGTTCACAAAATAATACAGGTTATGCAAATCCAGAGCTTGACGCATTATTTAATGAAGGATTAAAAGAAACAGATGTTGAAAAGAGAAAAGAAATATATAAGGAAATATATCAAATATTAAATGAAGAGCTACCATATATTTACCTATATCAAAGAAGAGATATGTGGGTTGTTAACTCAAGGGTTAAGGGTTTTGAAAATCAAATAACTCCATATAAAGATTATCCAGCAAGTCTCTATAAGTTAACCTTAGAATAATAGAAGGGGTGCTGTGGCACAATTTTATATTCTGTATTTTACTTGAAGGGGTTGTCTGCGACAGCCCCTATTAATATAGGGAGGTAGTTAATATGACAACATATTTAGGAAGAAGGCTTTTACAGATGATAGTTGTATTATTTGGTGTTTCATTAATAATATTTACTGTAATTGCAATGGCGCCTGGAGATTATGTAACAAGTAAGGCAAATCCGAATATGACAGAAGAAAAGAAACAGGAATTAAGGGAAAGCATGGGATTAGATAAGCCTATAGTTCAAAGATATTTTACTTGGATGAAAAACTCCCTTAAAGGGAACTTTGGAGATTCATTAAAGTTTAAACAGCCTGTAATAAGTGTAATTAACACCTATGTATGGAATTCCTTTCTATTAGCAGTAACATCCTTTATTGCCAGCTTAATTATTGCCATACCAATTGGAGTGGTCTCGGCAACTAAGCAGTATTCAGCCATAGATGGGATTTTTACAGTTTTGGCCCTAATCGGTATATCCCTTCCTGCTTTTTTCCTAGGTCTGCTAGTAATTAAATTCTTTGCCTTTGATTTGAAATTATTCCCAATAGGTGGAATGACAGCAACAGGCAGCAATTATACAGGCATACAATATTGGATAGATGTGCTTTATCATATGTTTTTACCTTTCTTAGTTTTAACAGTAATGAATGTTGGTTCTCTAATGAGATATACAAGGACCAGTATGCTAGAAGTTATAAGACAGGATTATATAAGAACTGCAAGGGCCAAGGGACTTAAGGAAGCTGTGGTTATTTATAGGCATGCTTTTAGAAATGCATTAATTCCTATTGTAACTATATTAGGATTATCTTTACCTGGACTTTTTAGTGGAGCAATTATAACAGAAACTATCTTTGCTTGGCCTGGAATAGGAAAGATAGCCTTTGACTGTCTATCCACAAGAGACTTTCCTTTCCTTATGGCATTTAATATGTTGATGGCTTTACTTACTTTAATAGGAAACTTAATAGCAGATGTATCCTATGCCTTAGTAGATCCTAGAGTCAGGTTAAAGTAAGGGGGGATTTAGAAGATGCTGAAGAAAGAAAAAAAATTAAAAGAGAAAGAAATTATATATAATACAGAAACCTTATCGCCTTGGAAAATTGTATTTAGAAGATTAAGAAAAAATAAACTAGCAATGATAGGTTTAGGAATACTGATTTTTATGTTTTTATTTTCATTTATAGGACCCTTTTTAACTCCTTTTGGGGCAGAGACAATGAATTTTGCAATGAAAAAAGCACCACCAAATTCTACTTATTTACTTGGTACAGACCTCTTAGGAAGAGATATTCTAACAAGGCTTATGTATGCTGGAAGAGTATCACTTTTAGTAGGGATTGTGGCAGTTGTTATTGAGATAATAATCGGTGGAACCTTAGGAGCAATAGCTGGTTATTATGGAGGAATTGTAGATGCTATTATTATGAGAATAGTTGACATTTTCTTATGTGTTCCATTTTTACCTATACTTATAATTTTAGGGGCTATTATGTCAGATAGAAATGTAAGTCCTGAAATAAGAATAATGTACTTAATGTTTATAATAGGACTTTTATCTTGGCCAAGCATTGCAAGATTAGTAAGGGGGCAGATTTTATCCTTAAGAGAACAGGAATTTATGCAGGCAGCAGAAGCATTAGGACTTAAAGATTCAAGGAAAATATTTAAGCACTTGATTCCTAATGTAATCCCTCAAATTATAGTTTCAGCAACCCTTAGCATTGGAGGAGCTATAATGATAGAGTCTGCATTAAGTTATTTAGGAATGGGTGTTA
>JAAYOT010000218.1 GCA_012520205.1 Clostridiales bacterium | reverse complement strand
GGCGAAGGAAATGGTGAAGGTGAAGGTCAGGGCGAAGGCCAAGGAGATGGAAATGGTGAAGGCCAAGGAAATGGTAATGGAAGTGGCCAAGGCCAAGGATCAGGCCAGGGTCAAGGTTCTGGAGGAGGCCAGGGCTGGAACATGGGAAGCTCTGAAGGAACTGAAAATGATATAGATAATAAAACAGGAGAAGAGGTTTTTATACCAGGAAGAAAGGTTGGAAATGATGAAAACTTAACTGGAGATAAAAATCAAAATGGAAATTCTCAAACTGTTGAAAGTGAAAATGGCTTTAACTTAGATGGAAGTAAAGTAAATTACGAAAAAGTAATTGGAGATTATACAAACAGTGCTTTAGAAGGAACAAATAATAGTAACCTTCCAGAAAGCTTAAAGGATATAATAAAAAATTATTTTGAAGGGTTAAATTAGAAGGTGAAATATATGGAGATAAATGAAAAGGACATATTAGAAGTTTCAGAAAGAATAAGATTATGTGAAAAGGAAATAGCTAAGGGCATAATTGGGCAAAAAGAAATAATTAGAAATGTTTTAATTGCAATTTTTTCCGATGGCAATGTTTTGCTTGAAGGTATGCCGGGAATGGGGAAAACACAATTAGTAAAAACCATAGCAAAGGTTCTAAACTTAAAGTTTTCAAGAATACAGTTTACACCAGATTTAATGCCAGCAGACGTAGTTGGTACAAATATAATTGTAAAAGAAGGAGATAATACTGTTTTTAAGTTTGAAAGGGGACCAGTTTTTACAAACCTACTTTTAGCTGATGAAATAAATAGGGCAACTCCTAAAACTCAATCAGCCTTACTTGAAGCCATGGGAGAAAAAACAGTAACAGTAGGTAAAATAACTTACGAAATGGATAAACCCTTTATGGTTTTAGCAACTCAAAACCCTATAGAGCAGGAGGGGACTTATCCCCTTCCAGAAGCTCAACTAGACAGATTTTTATTTAAGCTTTATGTAGAGTTCCCAAACTTAGAAGAGCTTAAAGCAATTATGAATTTAACTTTAACTAATGATGCTCCAGCTATAGAAAAGGTTATAGAAGGAGAAGAAATATTAAAAATAAGAAATATAATAAGGGAAGTTAAAATAGCAGATTCAGTGCAGGAATATGCCTTAAAACTTATTTTAGCAACTCATCCAGAGTTAGAAGACAGTCCAGAGATAGTTAAAAAATATGTGGAAGCGGGGGCAAGTCCAAGAGCAGCTCAGGGAATAATTGCTGCATCAAAGGTAAGGGCTGTTATGGAAGGAAGATTAAATGTAGCCTTTGAAGATATACAAGATCTTGCAAAACCAATATTAAGACATAGACTTATATTAAACTTTGATTCTATAAGCGAAAACCTAAGGGCAGAAGACATTATAGATAAAGTCATAGAAGAGCTAAAGGTTGTGTAATTATGGCTGAAAAAATATTTAATGAAGATTTCTTTTCCAAACTAAACCAAATAAATTTAAGTATTAATTTAAAGTTGTCTTCAGGAACCCAAGGAGGCAGAAAGTCAAAGGCTAAGGGAGTTTCTGTAGAGTTTTCAGATTATAGGGAATATATGCCTGGAGATGACTTTAGAAGGATAGACTGGAATGCTTATGGAAGATTTGATAAGTTCTTTATTAAAGTCTTTATGGAGGAGCGAGAAGGAATATTCAACTTTTTCCTAGATAAAAGCAAATCCATGGACTATGGTAAAGAAAACAAGAAAAATATGGCCCTAAAAATTGTAGCAGCTTTAAGCTATGTAGCCTTAAACAATTTAGACAGGGTAAATATTAATCTTATGGATAGCGGAAATATACAAGTTTTAAAAGAAGGTTCCGGCAGTAGGGCCTTTCAAAGGATAATAAAAGATTTAGAAAATATAAGCTTTGGTGGAAGAACTAGCTTAACTGAAAGCATAAAGAAAAGACCAATAAAAAATAGGGGAGTGTCTATTGTAGTATCGGATTTTTTAGATAACTTAGGCTTAAAGGACTTAGAAGAAGCTTTGAAATACCTAGCCTATAAAAAGCAGGAAATAATTTTAATACAAGTTTTAGCCCAAGAAGAAATAAATCCAGAACTTAATGGTGAGATAACCTTTATAGATTCTGAAACAAAAGAAAATATAAAAATGAGTTTAACACCTAACTTAATTAGGGAATACGAAAAAACACTTTCCTCTTATAAAAAATCTATAGAAAATTTAGCAAAAAAATATAAGGGAAAGTTTATTAGTGTAAATTCATCTATGGAAATTGAAGAAGTTATATTAGGTGAACTTTCAAAGAAAAGAGTATTGTATTAGGAGGGAGTATATGGGATTTACAGCTTTATGGCCCTTATTTTTATTAATAACAATTCCTCTTTTAATACTGCTTTATATATTAAAAAGAAAGTATAGGGAAGAGGTAATTTCATCAACCCTTCTATGGAGTGAGGTTTATAAAAATACCAGGGCAAATACACCTTGGGAAAAATTTAGAAAAAATATTATGCTGCTATTGCAAATACTAATATTTTTAGCTTTAATTTTATCCTTAATGAAACCCTTTTTAAACTTTGGCGGAAAGAGCTATAAAAACCTTATTATAGTTATTGATAATACTGCCAGTATGAATATTCAATATGGTAATAGTACAAGGTTAGAAGAGGCAAAAAGATTATCTAAGGAATTAATAAATTCTACTAAGGAAGAAACTAATACCTTTATAATAACCTTTGATAATAGTCCAAAACTTCTTCAAAAGGAAGAAACTAATAAAGAAAAAATTACAAAGGCTATAGAAAGTATAGAAAAAACTTATTATCAAGGGAATATAAGTGACTCTATAAACTTTATAAAGGCAATAGGGCAAAGCATAGAAGAAGACTATGAAGTTATTTTATTTAGTGATAAGGAAATATCCTTAGGAGATTTAAATGGTACAGTAGTATCTTTAGGAAATACCGGTTTAAATGGATCTATAGATAATATTTCCCATAAATTTTTAGAAGATAAGATAAAGGTAATAGCTACAGTAACTAATAGAGGAAGTGAAGTTTATGAAGGTGATTTTTCCTTATATGATGGTGATAAGCTTATAGCCGTTGAAGCTTTAAACTTAAATGTAGGAGATAATAAAACCCTAACCTTTGATATTCCTTCAATAGATAATGAAGTTTTAAGGGGAGAACTTTCAAGACATGATTTATTAGCAGAAGATAATATTTATTATCATGTCCTAGGAAATAAAAAAGTAAATAAAATTTTATTAGTAACAGATCAAAACTTATTTTTAGAAAGGGCTCTTAATAACATTAGAAATTCAGAAGTTTATAAAACTAATAGTTTATCAAATTTAAGCAGGGGCGATACTTATGATCTATATGTATTTGATAATGTAACTCCTAGTACAATGCCTTCTAGTGGAAGTATCCTATTTATTAATCCAAGCTCCAATGAATATTTTAAAGTTCTAGAAGGGGGCCAAGGAAGTGAGGCAAAGGCTGTAGAAGGGGAAGTATCTAATTATTTAGATTCATTAACCTTTACTTTAGCAAAATATAATGAAATTGATGTGCCTTATTATGGAAGAAGTTTCATAGATGTAGATGAAGCCACTGTTGGATTTAAAGGAACGATAAATAATAGAAATATTGCAGCCTTATCCTTTGATCTTCATAATAGTGATTTCGTATTAAAAAAGGAATTCCCAATTTTAATTTATGAACTTGGAGAAAACTTAATTTCCAATGGAATGACAGGAAAGAGCAACTATAAATATGGAGAAAAAATAATAGCTAATGGAAACAATTTAGACAGTGTTATGACTATTACCTCTCCAAATAAAGAAAGTTTTGAAATAAATTCTGGAGAAGAAGTAAAAGGTAATATACAACTTGGTGTTTATAAATTAGAAACTGAGAATGAAAAAGAATTATTTTCAGTAAATTATCCATCTGAAGGCGAAAGTGATACTAGTAAAGGAAGTATTGGAGAAATTAAAAATGCAACTAAGGAAATCAACTTAAAAAGAGGATTTGACTTAAGTCCAATATTTATACTACTGGCAATTTTAATAGTAGCTCTAGAGTGGACTATGTATAAGAAAGGTAATTAGGAGGCAAAAGAATGAAGATAGAAATAGGAAACTTATACTTTTTAATATTGATTCCCCTTGTTTTTGCCTTTATTTACTACAGTTATAAAAAATATAAACCTTTTTCAAAAAATGAGTTAAAAATTTTTATTAGCAGAATTATTATTTTTACCCTATTAATCCTAGCCTTTGGAGAAATAACCCTAAGTATAAAGGGAAGAAATATATCTACGGTATTTTTACTTGATCTTTCTGAAAGTGCAGAAGAATTTGAAGAGGCAGGAAAGGATTTTATTTCCCGGGCAATAGAAAATATACCAAGGGGGAATAAATCAGCTGTTATAGTATTTGGAGATAATTCAAAACTAGATAAGGGCTTAAATAGAAAAAAGATATATGACACTTTAGGGGAAAGGCCAGTAGTTACGGCTACAAATATAGAAGCTGCCATAGAAAATGCCCTAGCTATTTTTGAAAAGGGAAGCGCAAAAAGGCTAGTCTTATTAACGGATGGAGAAGAAAATAAAGGTGATATATTAAAATCCATTCCTATTATAAATCAGGAAAATATAGATTTTAAGGTTTATAAAATTTCTGAAAAGAAGGGTGATGAAGTTTATGTAGATAGCATAACTGTTCCAGATAATATATCTGTAGGCGAAGAATTTTCAGTTTCCATAGATATAAAATCAAATTATGCTACAGATGCAAAATTAACCTTATTTTCAGGAAGAAACAAGGTTGGAGAGCAAAATGTAAAAATACAAAAGGGTTCAAATTCCTTTGTTTTTAAAGATAGGCAGAATTCAGGAGGTTTTAAAAGTTATAGGGTATTAATAGAAGCAGACAATGATGAAATAAAGGTTAATAATGAAGGAACAACCTTTACAAATGTAAGTGATAAGCCTTATGTTCTTTTGATCAATGGAATAAATGGAGATTCACAGGCCTTAGAGGAAATACTAACAAGGTCTGGAGCCAATGTTAAGAAAATTGGACCAGGTTCAGCTCCATCAACCCTAAATGAGTTTTTAGAATATAAAACAGTAATCTTAAACAATGTTCATATAGATGATTTAGCAAAAGGTTTTGTAGATAATATAGAAACTTATGTTAAAGATTATGGAGGGGGACTAGTAACCTTTGGGGGAGAAGATGCCTATGCCCTTGGAGGATATAAAGATACTAATATAGAAAAAGTCCTTCCAGTTTATATGGATAAAAGGGGAAAAAATGAAGTGCCTTCTATAAGCATAAACTTGATTATAGATAAATCAGGAAGTATGTCTGCCGAAGGTGGAGGAGTAAGTAAGCTTACCCTGGCAAAGGAGGCGGCAGTTAAAGCCCTAGAAAATTTAAGGGAAATAGATGAAATTTCAGTAATTGCCTTTGATGATACTTATGATCTAGTAGTTCCTCTTCAAAAGCTTACCAATAGGGAAGAAGTTGAAGGTCTTATTTCAGGCATCCAAATAAGGGGAGGAACTTCAAT
>JAAYOT010000217.1 GCA_012520205.1 Clostridiales bacterium | reverse complement strand
CCAAAGATATAGTATCACCTTTGTAATAAACATTAATATTAAAAAGGCAGCTATAATTATTGGTATTATAATAATATATTGTTTATAGAGCATAATTATTAATTTAAAAATTTCCTTTTCTTTTATATCATTAAATCTAAACACTTTTCCTCCTTATTTAATTAAATGGCAAGATACAAAATGATCCTTACCAATCTCCCTAAGTATAGGTTCTTCTTCCCTACAAACTTTTTCAGCATATGGACATCTAGTGTGGAATTTACAGCCCATAGGTGGATTTGATGGACTAGGAATATCGCCAGTTAATATTATTCTTTTCTTTCTTACTGTAGGGTCAGGAATTGGTATTGCAGAAAATAAAGCCTGAGTATATGGATGAAGGGGATTTTTATAGATTTCTTCCTTTAAGCCCTTTTCAACCATAGTTCCTAAGTACATTACTCCTACACTTGTGCTTAAGTGCTCTACAACACCTAAATCATGAGATATAAACATATAGGTTAGATTTTTTTCTTCTTGTAAATCAGATAATAAGTTTATTATCTGAGCTTGAATTGATACATCTAATGCAGATACTGGCTCATCTAAAACAACAAAGGAAGGATTTAGGGCTAAGGCTCTTGCAATTCCTATTCTTTGTCTTTGCCCTCCTGAAAATTCATGGGGATATCTATCTATTTGATAACTTGATAAACCGCATAATCTCATAACTTCAAGAACAGCATCCCTTGCTTCTTTCTTTGAAACTATTCCATGGTGAATCATTGCCTCAGAAATAGTGTCCCCAACTGTCATTCTTGGATTTAAGGATGAATATGGATCCTGAAATACTATCTGCATATCTGTTCTTAATTTCCTTAAATTCTTTTTACTTAAAGAATGTATGTCCTCCCCCTTATAAGTAACTTTACCACTTGTCTTATCTAGCAATCTTAATACAACTCTTCCTGTAGTACTTTTACCACAACCAGATTCTCCAACAATTCCTAAGGTTTCTCCCTTCTTTATCTCAAAACTAACTCCATCTACTGCTTTTACATTTCCTACAGTCCTTTGCATTATTCCGCCTTTAATAGGGAAATATTTTTTTAGATCTTCTACTTTTAATATTGTTTCACTCATCTTTATTCCCCCTCATATTTAAAACATGCAACTTTATGATTGCTATCTATTAATCTTAAAACCGGCTGTTCCTTAGTGCATCTTTCAAAGCAAGCTTCACATCTTTCGTTAAAATAGCAATTATCTTTCATTCCTATTGGGCTTGGTACTTGTCCTGGTATTGAATAAAGTCTATCTTTAATATTATTTAATATAGGCTTTGATTTTAATAATCCTATTGTATATGGATGACTTGGATTTTTAAAAATAACATCAACGGGGCCCTCTTCTATAATCTTTCCTGCATACATAACTACAACATAATCTGCCATTTCTGCAACTACTCCTAAATCATGAGTTATAAGCATAATTGCAGTATTTAATTTTTTCTTTACTTCTCTCATTAAATCTAAAATTTGTGCTTGAATAGTAACATCTAAAGCAGTTGTTGGTTCATCTGCAATAAGTAGTTTTGGATTACAGCTTATAGCCATTGCAATCATTATTCTCTGTCTCATTCCTCCACTTAATTCATGAGGATATCTATCAACTACTTTCTCTGCATCAGGAATTCCTACCAAGGATATCATTTCAACTGCCTTTTTCCTTGCTTCTTTTTTACTTATCTTTTTATGAATCATAATTGACTCTATTATTTGATTGCCTACTGTAAATACTGGATTTAATGAGGTCATAGGTTCCTGAAATATCATAGAAATTTCATTTCCCCTAATACTTCTAATTTCCTTATCTGACAAGGTTAAAATATCCTTATCATCTTCATATATTATTTCTCCAGCTACTATTTTTCCTGGCGAATCTACTAACCTCATAAGGCTCATAGCTGTAACACTCTTTCCACAGCCTGATTCACCAACCACTCCAACAACTTCACCCTTTTTTATTTTGAAACTTACATCATTTACAGCCTTAACAACTCCAGCCTCTGTATAAAAATAAGTTTTTAGATTTTTAAATTCTATTAAATTGCTGCTCATTCCTTCCTCCTCCCTATTTCTTTAACTTTGGATCAAGAGCATCCCTAAGCCCATCACCAAGTAAATTTATAGACATTACTGTTAAAAAAATACATATTCCTGGAGGAATCCAAAGCCATGGTCTCTTCATTAAATCTATAAAATTATTAACGGATTGTATCATATTTCCCCAAGAAGCTTG
>JAAYOT010000216.1 GCA_012520205.1 Clostridiales bacterium | reverse complement strand
TTATTATCTCCCAAGGCTTTATTAACACCTTAAAGGAAGATAAGATAATTCATTTATTAAATGGAAAGGCGATTAATTTAACAGAGGATGTTGATTTTAAAAGTTATTTAAAAGAACAAATACTGAGCTTGCCAGAGCTTACAGGAAAAACCTACATAAGTAAGGTGGATGTTATATCTAGAAAGATTGAAAGAAAAACAGACTTAATTTCAAATCTTATAAAATTACTTTATGATAAAGATGAAAATAATTTATCTTTAGTAGAAAAGTACAATATTACTTATAAAAAACTTAGTAAATATGATTACTTATATAACTACTATAAAATATTTAGAATAAAGAAACCTTTTATGGATTATAGTTATTATGATATAAAAAATGCAAAAGAAAAGATTATTAATTCAGATGCAATAGATAAATATTTAAGATATAAAAGATATACTGATAACACAACGTTTAAAGTCCTAAAAGAGAGAATAAATAATTTTATACTAGAAGAGGCTTTATACAAGCTAAAGAATTTAAATAAGAGGGAGATCCTTCGAATACCTTTGATTAATTCAAAATATAAGAAGGATTTTATAGATAATTATTTTGTGAATCAAAATATGAAGGAAGAAGATGCAGTTATACTTGCTAATATTGTAAATATAAAATATAATTCTGAATTATTAAAGAAAAAGGAAAAGAAGAGCATATTTAAATTCTTAAATAAAAAAGTTAAGGATGATGAATATGAAAATAGGGTAAAACAGTTTAAGAAGATAGAAAATAAAATAAAAGAAGAGTATAAAACTAACTTAAATAGTTTAAATTCTTATATAAATGAAATAGTCTTCTTAAGGGATATATTAATAGATGAAGAGTACAAGGCCTTAATTAAAGGTTATATATACGGAGAAGATATTAAAGAAAAGCTAGAGTCTTATGAAAAGATTATTAGCATTACTTGCAATATAAAAGAAACAATTAATTATGTAAGTAATCTTGATAAAATTAAGGTAGATATTTTAGATTATAGTTATTCTAGTTTAGAATATAAGGATGAAATAAAAAACCTAATAGAAAATATAGATGTTTTAAAATTATATTTTGAAATAGAAAATATGGAAGTATTAAATAGGGATCTACTTGAAAGCTCTAATAAATACGAGAACCTTATTAATGAAATAAAGGCAGATTTAGAATATAAAAATGAGCTTATGAAAAACTCTCTTAATCTAATATGGAATAATATAATAAGAGAAAAGCTTCATGTATCGAAGCTAACTAAAGAAAAAATTGATTTTGATAAAGAGGAGCTATACGGAGATTTATTTCCTTGTATATTAACAGATTTAGATTCTTTATATAAAATAGAAAATTATAAAAACTATATTAATAATTTTGAAAAAATAATTATCTTTGATAAAGAGCTAAATAATAAGTATATTGATTTTATTGAAGATTTAAGTTTAAATGAAAAAATTATACTCCTATTAAAAGATAATAATATAAACTTAAATAACTTAATAGAAGATCGTGCTCATAAATTAAATGATAATTTAATAGAATTAGAAAATGACTTAACAAAGAAATTTTCTGGAACTAGAAGTGAAATATTTATAGAAAATCTAGGTAAGCATATAGGGGGTCTTGGTTATAACTATATACAAGGATATAGATTAGGCGCTTATAATATACCTATATTAATTAACGATATTAAATTAAAAAAGAAAATTGCAATATTAATAGATGGTAATATATCCAATTATAAAGGCTATACCTTTATTAATGATATATATATTAAGAAAGCATTAGAGGAGAAAAATATAGATTGCTATAGGATATGGACTAGGGATATATGGCTTAACAAAGGAAAAACATATGATAAGTTAGAAGAGTTTTTAAATTCAAGGATAATCAATAAGGATTGACAATTTTATATAAAGAAACTATAATGATTAAGTAATTTAATAAGACAGTTCGTAAACCTCCTGTCTATAAACAAAACTAGGTAATGGTACAAGATTAATTTTCTTTCTTTGTATATTATTTAGAGGGTTCATTTTATGAATTCTCTATTTTAATGTCTAAGAAAATATAATTTATATGCTATTTACTTTGTGATTATGAGGTGTCTATTTTAGGCACCTTTTTTATTTTATATATAGAATTTTTATAGAAAGGTATGTGTACATATGAAAAATAATTTAACAAATAGGTTAGTAAAAACTGCTTTAGTTGCAGCTATTTATGCCATAGTAACAATAATACTTGCACCAATTTCTTATGGGAATATTCAATTTAGGTTATCAGAAATTCTTGTTTTATTAGCTTTTATCGATCCCATTTATATAATTGGATTAACTTTAGGATGTTTCCTGGCTAATTTATATAGTGCTTTTGGAATACTAGATGTTATTTTTGGGACTTTAGCAACATTTTTAAGCGTTTCTGCTATGTCTTTAACAGCTAAGTATATGAATAAAGGAAGAATAAGTTTATTTATTGCATCCTTATGGCCAACAATTTTTAATGGTATCATTATAGGATGGATGTTAAATATAGTAGCAAATTTACCGCTCTTTTTAACTATGACGGAAGTTGCTATTGGTGAATTTGTAGTAGTAACAATTATAGGGGTTCCTGTAATGTCAAAACTATTTAAGAAATACTCATCTAGGTTAATGCATAATGTATAAGGAGTTGTCTAAGACAGCTCCTTTTTTGTACAAGGAGTTGTATAAATGATGTTTTTTAATTAAAATGAGTATATAAGTATAAATAGTAAGGAGAAAATAATGAATTTAATTACATTAGAAAATATAAGTAAAACATATAGTGAAAAGGTACTTTTAAATAATATAAATTTAAGTATAAGTGATGGAGAAAAAATAGGCTTAATAGGTTTAAATGGAGCTGGAAAATCTACTTTACTAAAAATACTTACAGGAAGAGAAGAATTTTTCGATGGAAATATAATAAAGGGAAAGAACATTAGAATAGAGTACTTAGCCCAAAACACTGAGTTTAATGAAGATTCTACAATACTAGAACAAATATTTAGAGGCGACTCAAAAGAAATGAGACTACTTATGGAATATGAAAATATCCTAGAAAATATAAAATACGATGAAAGCCTTAATGATAAGTTAATAGAATTACAAAGCCAAATAGATACTATGAATCTTTGGGAATTAGAAAGTGATGCGAAAACAATATTAACCAAGTTAGGTATTAAAGATTTTAATAAGAAAATGGGGGAATTATCAGGGGGACAAAAAAAGAGAGTATTTCTTGCATCTGCATTAATCACTCCTTGTGAACTCTTGGTACTAGATGAGCCTACTAACCATTTAGATTCAGATTCTATTGAATGGCTTGAAGAGTATTTAAATAATAGAAAGGGATCATTACTAATGATTACCCACGACAGATATTTCTTAGACAGGGTAACTAATAGAATTATTGAACTAGATAGGGGTAATCTATACTCATATAGTGGTAATTATAGCATGTACCTAGAGAAAAAGGCTGAAAGACTACAGGTGGAAGCTGCAAAGGAAGAGAAGAGGCAAAAACTAATTTTAAAAGAGTTAAAATGGGTTAAAAGGGGAGCCAAAGCAAGAACTACTAAGCAAAAAGCAAGGCTTCAAAGGTTTGATGAATTAGTAAACCAAGAATACAATGAAATAAATACAGATATTGATATACCTTTCATAGGTAAAAGACTTGGTAAGAAGATAATTGAAATAAATAATATATCTAAAGAATTTGAAGACAAAACAGTAATAAAGGATTTTAGCTATATATTTACTAAAGAAGATAGGGTAGGTATTGTTGGACCAAACGGAGCAGGTAAAACTACCTTAGTTAACTTAATTACTAATAATATAAAGCCTGATAGCGGAACAATAGAAATTGGAGATACAGTTCAAATAGGTCTATTTAGCCAGGATGATAGGGAAATGGATTTAAATATGAGGGCTATAGACTATATAAAGGAAGTAGCTGAATATATACCAACAGAAAAAGGTGACTCTATAACAGCATCCCAATTAGCTGAAAGATTTCTATTTGATGGAACAATGCAATATACCCCTATAGAAAAGCTATCTGGAGGGGAGAGGAGAAGACTTCAATTACTAAGGGTGCTAATGGCATCTCCAAATGTACTAATACTAGATGAGCCTACAAATGATCTAGATATTGAAACCTTAAAAATACTAGAAGACTTTTTAGATGAATATTTAGGTGTAGTTATTATAGTATCCCACGATAGATATTTCTTAGATAGATTATGTAATAAGATATTTGCCTATGAAGGCGGTGGATATATAAGAGAGTATATAGGTAACTATAGCGATTATTTAGAAGTTAAAGAAGATGCAATAGTAGAAAAGGAAGAAAAGCATAAAATAAAGAAGGAAAAGCCTAAAAAGAATAATAGCAGCAAGGGATCTTCTAAACCTAAATTTACTTTTAAAGAACAAAAAGAGTTTGAAAATATCTATTCTGATATAGATACTTTAGAAAGTAATATAGAGGCATTAGATAAGAAAATGAGTGAAAACTCTAGTAATTATGGCTTACTAAATGAATTACTAGCTGAAAAAGAAGAGCTTGAGGAAGAGCTTTTATTTAAATATGAAAGGCTTGAATACTTAGAAGATTTAAATAGACAAATAGAAGAGTATAATAACAAGTAAGAGTTTGGAGTTTGGAGTTTGGAGGACTGAGCTTTGGACTGAGTGTGGAGTTTGGAGTTTGGGAGATGTAGCAAGTAAGAAGAAAGTGGGTATAATCATGGAAGTACAAATCTTTATAAAGGGAACTAAGGAACCTTTAATATATAAGGGAGATAGAATAGATATATTAGATTTTAATTTAAATGGAGTAGACCACAAACAAATAAGAGTGTTTAAAAAGGGTAGGTCTAAGTCTGAACTAATTAAGTCTGATTTAATAAAAAAGATAGTAGAAAGAAAGTAAAAACTTAAACCTTATTATTCTAAAAAGGTTTACAATAACATAATATTAAATAAGATACAAACAGCATGTACAAAAAATGTATCTAGTGTTCTTAAGGCACTAACAGCTATTATATAAATGTGTCTTGTTTATATATATTATGAAAGGAAATTTGCATGGATAATTTATTAAGTAAGTTTAGGAATGAAATGATTAAGCTCTCGGAGATTGAAGGAGAAGAGGATTCCTTTTATGAGGGCAACCCTATATATAACTTTATAGACAATATAAGTTCCATAAGAAAAGAAGAGGAGAGTAGTATAATTTCAAGGTATGAACAATGCTTGAATTATGATTATAAAGAGGCATTGAAACTTCTAATATTTGTTCGTGATAAAGTTGATGGACTTGGGGAAAGAAGGATATTTAGGGTGTTATTAAGGTACTTAGCTGAAACTAATCCAAAGTTTGTTATAGAAAACCTAGCATTAATACCAAAGCATGGAAGGTATGACGATTTATATGCCTTATTTAATACTCCTATACAGGAAGATGTTATAGAATTATTTAAAGAACAAATATCCTTAGATGTAAAGGCTGAAAAACC
>JAAYOT010000215.1 GCA_012520205.1 Clostridiales bacterium | reverse complement strand
CTGAAAACTGATAACTGAAAACTGATAACTAATATAAGGGGGGGCTAAATTATGTTAAATGAAAATTCACCTTTAATGAACACATATAAATATCTTCCTGTCAATCTAGTAAGGGGTAATGGAAGTCTTTTATATGATGATAAGGGTAAATCATATATTGATTTTACTAGTGGAATAGGTGTAAACAGCTTAGGATATAATCACAAAGACTGGGTTTTGGCAGTACAAGAATCTGCTTCTACCCTTCAACACTGTTCAAATATCTTTTTAAATGAAAGGGTTTATGAACTTGCTGAAAAACTAACTAAATTAAGTGGCATGAGCAAGGTATTTTTTGCAAATTCAGGTGCTGAAGCCAATGAAGGCGCCTTTAAGTTAGCTAGAAAATATAGTTTTCTAAAATACGGCAAAAATAGAAATAAAATTCTTTCCCTTAAAAACTCCTTTCATGGAAGAACTCTCGCAACATTAAAGGCAACAGGCCAGGAAAAATTTCATAATTATTTCTTTCCCTTTCCTGAAGGCTTTCAATATGTGGAAGCTGACTTAGCTACTATAACTGAGACATTAACTTCTGATGTATGTGCAATTATAGTAGAAGGAATTCAAGGTGAGGGCGGAGTTTATCCTCAAGATAAAAATTTTATAACTTCTCTTGAAAAGATATGCGCAGAAAAAGATATTCTTCTTATTTTCGATGAAATTCAAACAGGCATAGGAAGAACAGGAAAATTATTTTCCTATGAACACTTTAATATAAAGCCTGATATTGTTACTTTTGCAAAAGGTCTTGGAGGTGGACTTCCAATTGGAGGATTCCTGTGCAATAAAAAACTTCAAAATGTTTTTAATCCTGGGGATCACGGAACAACTTTTGGAGGAAATCCAGTGGCTTGTTCTGGTGCCTTAGCAGTTTTAAAAAATATTGCTAATGAAAAAGCTTTAAGGGAAATTGAAGAAAAGGGCTCATTTTTAACTAATCTCTTAAAAAATATATCCTCTCCTCATATAAAGGCTATTAGAGGAATGGGATTAATGCTAGGAATTGAAGTAGATCTTAATATATCATCTGTTCAAAAAAAGGCATTAGAAGAAGGGCTCTTAGTGCTAACAGCTTCAACTAATGTAATAAGACTTCTTCCCCCTCTTATTATCTCCAAAGAAGAAATAGAAAAATGTGTAGAGATATTAAAGAAAATTTTTGAAAGTTGGGAGGAATAGCTATGAAAAAGGATTTATTAAAAATGGAAGACTTATCTCAAGATGATATATTGGAAATTTTAAATACAGCTGATCAACTAAAATACGAATTAAAACATGGAATATCACATAATCACCTTAGGGGAAAGAGTTTAGGAATGATATTTGAAAAATCTTCTACCAGGACTAGAATATCTTTTGAAGTTGGAATGTACCAGCTTGGGGGCAATCCATTATTTTTAAGCTCAAAAGATTTACAAATTGGTCGTGGAGAACCAATTAAAGATACAGGCAGGGTATTATCTAGATATCTTGATGGCATTATGATTAGAACCTATAAACAAGAAGATGTAGAAGAACTAGCAAAATATTCATCAATTCCAATAATAAATGGACTAACAGATGATGAACACCCTTGCCAAGTACTAGCTGATTTAATGACTATTAGAGAAAGCAAAAATAGATTAGAAGGATTAAAACTAGCCTTTATTGGTGATGGAAATAATATGGCTCAATCTCTTTTGATTGGAGCTCTAACAGTTGGTATAAATGTTTCTATTGCTTGTCCTGAAAATTATACTCTACAGGAATCTTACATCAAAAAAGGAATAGATCTTGCTAATAAGAATAATTTAGAATTTAAAATTTTCACTTCTCCTAAAGATGCTATTGTTGATGCAGATGTTGTTATTACAGATGTCTGGGCTAGCATGGGCATGGAAAAGGAAATAGCAGAAAGAAAAAAGGCCTTCACTGGCTATCAAGTAAATAAAGAGTTAATGGAGCTTGCCAAAAAGGATGCAATTGTACTACATTGCCTTCCAGCCCACAGAGAAGAAGAAATAACAGAAGAAATACTAGAAGAACATGCAAAAACAATATTTGAAGAAGCAGAAAACAGACTTCATGTACAAAAAGCAATACTAGTCAAGCTTTTATCTAATTAAAAAAAGTTCACAATTTGTAATACAAGCTACAAATTGTGAACTTCTTTAAATTCTTATCTAATAAGCTCTTTTATAAATTTCAGTTCCACCTAATTTTAACTCCAAACTAAGCATTCACTCCACACTAAGCATTCACTCCACACTCAGTCCTCCACACTCCACACTAAACATACCTCCACACTAAGCATTCACTCCACACTCAGTCCTCCACACTCCACACTAAACATGCCTCCACACTAAGCAT
>JAAYOT010000214.1 GCA_012520205.1 Clostridiales bacterium | reverse complement strand
GTTTATTTATCTATACTAATTACATTAGCCTGTTCATCTTCCTCCAGCGGAACAACTAAACATTTCTTGCCATCAATTATTTCTGATTTTATTTGAGCTACTTTTTCAGCCTTTACTTGAAGCACAACATCATAACCTTCAATAAGGGCCTTATCAGCTTCTGAAGCTTGGCCTTTTTCTGAATCTAAGGCCATTGCTTCTTTTGTTTTTTCTAGCTGTTCTTCTAATATTTGTACCTTTTTTACAAGTTCCTTTTCTCTTTTTATTTTTTCATTTGCCTTAAGGGCTTTTTCATCAAGTAAATCTTCTACAACAGGAGGAGTATCTCCAAATACTTCTACATAGGATTTTTCTATTTTTTCAGTAATTTCCTCTGGAACACCAGTTTCAACTAGAATTTCCTTAACTGTATCATTAGTTAGAACAATAGGCTCTCTATTTGTACCCTTAATGGAATCTGTTTCTTCCATAATGTAATTAAGGCCTTCTTGAAGCTCAATATAGACTTCATTTGCCTTTTCTTCATCACCAGCAATAGCCTTACCAACAATGGCTTGGAAGGTTTCCTTTTTCTCAGCAGCTGTTTGCTTTGAATAACAGCCAAGCACTTCTTCCATAATTTCTGGATGAGGATCCTTTGCATTTTTAGTATAGTACATAACAGAATGAATATCAGTACTACGATCTGTAAAGGCAGGGAAGACAAAACCTATATCTGGAGGTCCAACTACCCAGTCCCTATTACGAGCCCCAATTTTATTTTCATCCTCTAAATAGCCAAGGGCAGGTTTAGAAAGTGTTACTGGACAAATGGCACATATTATATATTCATATACTTCTTCAGATTCATCTAATTTCCCATTATCAGTAGTTTTTGTAAGAACATCATAAGCATCATGGAAAAGAAGTATTAGAAAGTTACCTGTATAATCATAAGTATCTATAATTAATTGATAAAAATTTTCTAGAAGGTCTTCATCCTTTAGTTTACTTGCTTTTAATACCATTAAAGATTTTTGTCTTCCACCCATTTCTTCCTCACTAATAGGGAAGTTAAGTTCTAGAAGGTTATTGCCAATAGTTCCTGATAAAGTTTTTTTTGCAATTTCTAAATATTTGAAGAATTCATCTTCTTCCATGTTTAAAAAGGTTTCATTAATATTTAATATAATATTTTTTTCACCATTTACATAACATCCAGCTAGTCTAGTGAAGGTACAATCTTCCTTTTTAAAACGTCTTTTTAGTTCTAAAATATCTTTTTTATTCATCTATATCCCTCTCATTTCCTGAGTTTTTTATAATACTATAAAAAATATGTTACTTAATATAGTATAGTGTTCAAAAAATTATATTTCAATAACATAAAAAAGATTTCTTTTGAAAGAATATAACTATACATAACTTTTGAAAGGATGATTTAAATGGATAAAGAACAATTAACATATTTTAAAAATAAACTCAATGAAGAAAAAAAGAGAGTTAGTGGAGTTATAGATCAATTAAATGATAATGGAATGACTCAATATAATGCTGAAATTGCTAGCGAATTATCCTTTTATGATAATCACCCTGCGGATATGGCTGCTGAAGTTTTTCAAGTTGGAGTAGGGAAGGCCCTTGAAGCAAATGAAGAAGCACAATTAGAAAAAATAGATGGTGCTTTAAAATCTATAGAGGAAGGTACTTATGGTAAGTGTAAGACCTGTGGAAAGAATATAGATATTGAAAGGTTAAAAGCCTTGCCTTATGCAGAAAACTGTATTGAATGTCAAGATACAATTAGCAAGGTAAAAAGCTATAATTCTGAAAAGAGGGTGGTAGAAGAAAGTGTAATTGGGGAACCTTTTAGACATAGCTTTTCCCATCATACTGAAGATGGAGTAGGTTTTGATTTAGAAGATACATACCAAGCAGTAGAAAGACATAACAGAATAGAAAATCATGAAGAATATAATTATGAAGATGATGATGAAATTTATGTTGAAGAAATAGAAAAAATAAGCAATGAGCAATATAAAAATCAATTAACATAGATTAATATTAAGTAGATAAGAAAAAAGAAGGCTGATATAATATTTCATATAATCTAAACAAAGGAGTAGATAAATGAAATATTATTTAGCACCATTAGAAGG
>JAAYOT010000213.1 GCA_012520205.1 Clostridiales bacterium | reverse complement strand
ACTCGTATATCCCCTGAATATGGCAGGGAGTTTCTACCGGAAACCTTAAATTTCCGACTATGAGTGATTTTAATATACCATACTATATTTTTATATATAGTATTTTAGGCATATTGACTTCACTTAGAAAGTTAATATGCCTTTTTTATATATGGCTAAACTTTACACATAAAATAATATTAAATACACAAAATAAGATAAAATACTTAAATACAAATGAAATATAACAGAAATACAGATGAAAGTAAAATTGCAATATATACAAATTATGCAAGAAAAATATTATTTTAAGGGGGAAGGATAATGGCAAGAATTTTAAAAACAGCTTACACTTTTGATGATGTACTATTAGTACCAAACAAATCAGAGGTTTTACCAAATGAGGTTTCTTTAAAAACAAAATTAACAAAGAAGATTACTCTAAATATTCCATTAATGAGTGCAAGTATGGATACTGTAACAGAATCTAAAATGGCTATTGCAATTGCAAGAGAAGGCGGTATTGGAATAATACATAAAAATATGACAATTGAAGAGCAAGCAAGAGAAGTAGATAGAGTAAAAAGACAAGAAAATGGAGTAATTACAGATCCAATATTTTTATCAGAAGAGCATACTATAGAAGATGCTAATGAGCTTATGGCAAGATACAGAATTTCAGGTGTTCCAATAACTAGAGGAACAAAATTAGTAGGAATAATAACCAATAGGGATATAATTTTTGAAACAGACTATACTAGACCCATTTCAGAAGTAATGACAAAAAGCCCATTAGTTACAGCAAAGGAAGGGACAAACTTACAGGAAGCCCTTCAAATATTAAAAAAGCATAAAATTGAAAAACTTCCTTTAGTTGATGATGAAGGTAACTTAAAGGGATTAATAACTATAAAAGATATAGAAAAGGCCAAAAAGTTCCCAAATGCAGCAAAGGATGAAAGGGGCAGGCTTTTATGTGGAGCAGCAGTTGGAATAACCAATGATATGATGGATAGAGTTTCAGCTTTAGTAAAGGCGCAGGTTGATGTTATTACCTTAGATACAGCTCACGGCCATTCAAAGGGAGTTATGGAAGCAATTAAGAAAATAAAATCAGTTTATCCAAATCTTCAAATAATAGCAGGTAATGTAGCAACAGCAGAAGCAACTAGAGATTTAATAGAAGCTGGAGCAGATTGCGTTAAGGTAGGTATAGGACCAGGATCAATTTGTACAACAAGAGTAGTTGCAGGTGTTGGAGTTCCTCAATTAACAGCAGTAATGGATTGCGCTGAAGAAGGAAGAAAATATGGAGTTCCAGTTATTGCAGATGGAGGCTTAAAATACTCAGGAGATATAGTTAAGGCTTTAGCTGGAGGAGCATGTGCTGCTATGATGGGATCAATATTTGCAGGCTGTGAAGAAGCACCTGGAGAATTAGAAATATACCAAGGAAGAAGCTATAAGGTTTATAGAGGAATGGGTTCCCTTGGAGCAATGGCAAAGGGATCAAGTGATAGATACTTCCAAAACGGAACTAAAAAGTTTGTACCAGAAGGTGTAGAAGGAAGAGTAGCCTTTAAAGGACCTGTTTCAGAAACAATTTATCAATTATTAGGTGGAATAAGATCAGGAATGGGATACTTAGGTTCTGCAAATTTAGAAGAATTATACGAAAAGGCAACTTTTGTAGTTCAAACTGCATCAGGATTTAAAGAAAGCCATCCCCATGATGTTAATATAACTAAGGAAGCACCGAACTATAGCAAATAGCCTGCGGCTATTTGCTATGCACAATTCAAAATGCAAAATGCACAATTGAGGATGATTTTCAGATTGAGTTGAAAAGCTAAAAATATATTTATTTACAATGATTTGTTTATGTTTAATTTATTACTGTTATTGAAATACTAATTATAACAGATTAGAAAGTTACGGATTATTATTAAAATAATTATTCTATAATTCGTAATATGGTGAACTATTTTAAATAAAAAATAAAATTTGTACTTATACTTCCTCTTGCTTTATGTTATAATGATTTAGCTAAGAAATTTTAGTTGTTTAAAAATGGAGGTTACTCATGAAAAAAGAGTTAGTTTTAGTTATTGACTTTGGTGGACAATATAATCAATTAATAGGAAGAAGAGTGAGGGAAGCTGGAGTTTATTGTGAAGTTCATCCTCACACTTTAAGTGTTGATAAAATTAAGGAAATGAATCCAAAAGGAATAATATTCACAGGAGGACCTAATAGTGTTTATAGTGAAGATTCTCCTTTATGTGATAAATCATTGCTAGAAGCTGGAATACCTATTCTTGGAATATGCTATGGATCACAATTAATGGCACATGTGCTTGGAGGAAAGGTTACTACAGCTCCTGTAAGTGAATATGGAAAGACAAGTGTTGAGATAAATACAGAATCTAAGCTTTTCAAAGGCCTTTCATCACCTACAATTTGCTGGATGAGTCATACAGATTACATAGAAAAGGCTCCAGAGGGATTTAAAGTAGTAGCTACTACAGAAGTATGTCCAGTTGCTGCTATGGAGTCTGAAGAAAAGAAATTATATGCAGTTCAATTCCATCCAGAAGTTCTACATACAGAAGAAGGAGCAAAGATGATATCAAACTTCTTATATAATGTTTGCGAATGTTCCGGAGATTGGAAAATGGATGCTTTCGTAGAAAGAACTATTAAAGAAATACGTGAAAAGGTTGGAAATGGTAAAGCTTTATGTGCATTATCAGGTGGTGTTGATTCATCAGTAGCAGCAGTTTTATTATCAAAAGCTATTGGAAGCCAATTAACATGCGTATTTGTTGACCATGGTTTACTTCGTAAGAATGAGGCAGATGAAGTTGAAGAAGTATTTGGACCAAATGGACCATATAACCTAAACTTTATTCGTGTAAATGCTCAAGAAAGATTCTACGAAAAATTAAAGGGAGTAGAAGATCCAGAGACAAAGAGAAAAATAATTGGTGAAGAATTTATTAGAGTATTTGAAGAAGAAGCTAAGAAAATTGGAGCGGTAGATTTCTTAGTACAAGGAACTATTTATCCAGATATTATAGAAAGTGGACTTGGAAAATCAGCAGTAATAAAATCACACCATAACGTTGGAGGACTTCCTGACTATGTAGATTTTAAAGAAATAATAGAACCCTTAAGACTATTATTTAAAGATGAAGTACGTAGAGCTGGTTTAGAACTTGGCTTACCTGAAAAATTAGTTTACAGACAACCATTCCCAGGCCCAGGTCTAGGAGTACGTATAATAGGTGAAGTAACAGCAGAAAAAGTTAGAATTGTTCAAGATGCAGATGCAATCTATAGAGAAGAACTTGAAAAGGCTGGAATT
>JAAYOT010000212.1 GCA_012520205.1 Clostridiales bacterium | reverse complement strand
ATAAATATTAAGATAAAAGCAGAAGGTGGAACAGAACTTAAATATTCCTTTATAGTTTATAAAGATGGAGTTGAAAAGGAAAGGACAGACTATGGTTTAACAAACTGGATAAACTTCACTCCAGAAGAAAGCGGAGAATATGAACTTGAAGTAAGGGTTTTAGATAAATATTCAGATAAGGAATTTGATGTTCATAACTTTATCTACTTTAAAGTAAGAGACTATCAAGTTGCAGAAATAGATTACCTCCTTTTATCCCAAAAAGAAATATATTTAGTAGGTGACATAATAGATATTGAAACAATTGTTCAAAATACAAAAAATGTTCTGCTAAGATATGTAACTAAAATAAATGGCCATGAGGTAGAGGATACAGGCTTTATTAAAAATAAAAGGTTTAAAGTAAAACCAAAGGCTCCGGGAAAATACACCTTTGAAATTTATGCTAAAAATGTATTATGCACTGAAGACTATGATGTAAAAAAGGAAGTTTCAGTTTATGTTCATGATGCAGTACCAGTCACGAAAACAAAAATTAATATAAAAGAAAAAGAAATTAAGGTTAATAAGGAAATGACCTTTGAAGTTTCAAGTGAAGGCGGAAGAGATGTCTGCTACGAATTTTATATTATGGAAAAGGGAACTTGGGTTAGGGTCCAAAGCTATAGCAAGAAAAGCTACTATACCTTCCTGCCTTTTTCAACAGGAAAATATAGGATTCTAGTTTTAAGTAAAAGCTATTATAAAAAGGTAAACTATGAAGATTATTCTACCTTAGAATTTGAAGTTATGCCTTAAGTAATGGGAAATTCCTTCGATAATAATAAAAATAGAGATTTTGGGAGGGTACAAGGTGAAAATTCCACAGGTAGAAGGTTACTTAGGAAGTGTAATGACTAGGAAAACACTAAAAGAAGCTTTAGGAGATGGTTACGAATTTGAATTAGTATACGAATCTCTTATTAACAGCGACAATTATAAAAATATGTTAACTGAATCTGAAGAAACCTATATTCCAGTATCTTCAGGACAAAACCTAGAACAAATTCCATTAAGATATAGACAAGCCCCAGTACTGACTGGAGAATTGCATTTAGAGGATATAGATTATAAAGATGATACAAATATCACTAGTACTATAAATGATGCAAGCAGCACAATTAAGGCAAGTAAGATAAACGAAGAGTCTTATAATATGGATACCATTTATAAGACCGTTGATAAATACGCTTCAAAGTATGGAGTAGATAGAAATTTAGTTCTTGCTATTATAAAACAAGAATCAAACTTCAATCCCAATGCAACTTCCCATGCAGGAGCAAAAGGACTTATGCAGCTAATGGATTTCAATTCAGAAGCCTATGGACTAACAAACCCATACGATATAGAACAAAATATAGAAGGTGGAGTTAGACATATAAAAAGTTACCTAAACATGTTTAACGGAAACCTAGAAATGGCACTAATGGCTTATAACGGAGGTCCAGGAACAATGGAAAGAAGGGGAGTTAACTCTCCAAATGATCTATACAAAATGCCGCAAGAAACACAAAACTATGTGCCAAAGGTGCTAGCTTACTACAAAGAGTATAAAAAAGGTTAAAAACCTTTTTTAGTGTGGAGTGTGGAGGACTGAGTGTGGAGTGTAGTTCAGTTTTCAGTTTTTGGCTTTTAGTTTCAAAGTTTGCAGTTTGAAGTAAATAAAATTATGGGCTTTCTCACAAAATATTTTGTGGGAAAGCTTTTTTAGTCTATAATTATATAAAATGGATATTTTCAGTTTGCTAAAAATCCTTCACAGTTGTAAACTGTTAATTGTTAACTGATAATTGAAAGGTTGGTGCATATAGATGGAGCGTTTAGATAAGGTTTTATCAAATTTAGGCTATGGAACAAGAAAGGAAATAAAGCAGGTAGTTAGAAAGGGTTTCGTTGAAGTAAATGGAGAAATAGTTAAAGATAGTGGAATGCAAGTGGATCCAGAGGCAGATAAAATATTTATAAATGGAGAAGAAATATTTTATAGAAAATATATATATTTAATGATGAATAAGCCAGATGGTGTTGTTTCAGCAACTTTTGATAATAGAGATGAAACGGTTATTGACTTACTAGAAATTGATCATCAAGTTTTTGATCCATTTCCAGTTGGAAGATTAGATAAAGATACAGTGGGATTACTATTTTTAACTAATGATGGAGAATTAAATCATAGATTGATTTCACCAAAATGGAAGGTAGATAAGGTTTATTATGCAAAGATAAATGCTAAAGTTACAAACAGGGATGTTAAAAGATTTAAAGAAGGAATTACTTTAGATGATGGATATGTTTGTAAGGAAGCTATACTTGAAATACTAAGTGCTTCTGATGAAGAATCAGAAGTAAAAGTTACAATTCAAGAAGGAAAATTCCATCAAGTTAAAAG
Organism: Clostridiales bacterium; assembly: GCA_012520205.1. Taxonomy (GTDB): domain Bacteria; phylum Bacillota; class Clostridia; order Clostridiales; family Clostridiaceae; genus Clostridium. The sequence goes on along the minus strand of JAAYOT010000212.1, from coordinate 333 downwards.
AATGTTTGAAGCTGTGAATAAAAAGGTGACATATTTAAAAAGAATAGAATTTGGAACTATAAAACTAGATGAGGACCTAGAAGAGGGAGAATACAGGGAACTAACTGAAGAAGAAGTTGCAATTTTGAAGGGATTTTAACGAACATTAATTAAAAATGAAGGAATAACATTCAGAAAATGCAAGTTTTCAATGATTTTTTATAAAATTACTTGCATTTTGATGCAAGATACCATATAATAATTTTGCAAGGATAAATAAAAGGAATAAATAGCCCCCTTTTTATTTATTGCTTATTGCTAATGCGCAACCTAGCCCCAAGGGTTGCGTTTTTT
>JAAYOT010000211.1 GCA_012520205.1 Clostridiales bacterium | reverse complement strand
TTCAGGTAAATAAATAAAATCTGCAACAGGTTTATTATTTATTCTTGCCATACAAGCAGAAGCAGCTAACCAGCCTGTATCTCTTCCCATAGTTTCTAATATGAATATACCATTATTTATATAAACTGATGAATCTAAGTATGTTTCTAAAGTAGTTGTTGCAATAAATTTAGCGGCACTTCCAAAGCCAGGAGTATGATCTGTGTGCATTAAATCATTATCGATAGTTTTTGGAATACCTATAAAATTAATATCTATATTTTTTAATTTTGCATATTTGCCAAGTTTAGCAATGGTATCCATTGAATCATTGCCCCCAACATAAAAGAATGCTTTAATATCATTTGCTTTTAATATATCTATAAGCTTATCATATTCTTCTGTAGATTCTTCTAAATTTTTCATTTTATATCTACAAGAACCAAGTCCAGAGGAAGGTGTATATCTAAACTCCTCTAGTTCCTCTTCTGAAAAGCTAGATAAATCAATAATGTTTTCATCTAAAATTCCTTCAATTCCGTTTAAACCAGCATAAACTTTATCATAGGCACTTAAGTCCTTATTTGCTTTAAATAAACCAACAACACTTGAGTTTATAACGGAAGTTGGTCCTCCAGATTGTGCAATTATGCAATTAGCCATTATTATACTCTCCTTTTTTTATAAATAGTAAATGTGATATACTTTTTCTGTTATTTATATACGCTATATAATAATATACAATAATTTTTGTCGAATTAAAAGATTTTTTTGCAAAAAAAATCATCATAATTATGGTATTTTTTAATAATATAGTAGAGAAGGTTAAGTATGATAGAGTAGGGAGGGAATAAATGAGTTTAAAAGATATATTTTTAATTGCTATAGCATTAGGTATGGATGCCTTTGGCCTTACTATAAGTCTTGGCATAAATCCTAAACTTAAGAGAAAGAGCAAAATTGCTTTTATTATATCTTTTTCTTTTTTTCAATTTTTATTTATGTTATTAGGGGGAATTCAAGGTGGGTTATTTAATACATATATAGTTACAATCCCCGATATTTTAGCTGGAATTACTGTGTTCATTCTTGGAATTGTTATGGTAATAGATTCCTTTAAAAAAGATGATACAGATGATGTCTTGCTAATTAAAAAAGCAATGTATATAATTCTAGGAATATCAGTAAGCATAGATGCATTAGTAGTCGGCTTTACGAGTCTTTGTTCAGTAAAACCTATCATAATAATTTTATATTCTTTAATAGTAGGATTAGTTGCACTATTACTTTGTTTAGTAGGTTTTTTTGCATGTAAATATATAAGAAAAATAGAATTTATTAATAGATATGCAGATTTATTTGGTGGGATTATATTAATTCTACTTGGACTAAAGATGATAGTTTTCGGTATTTAATATCTTTACTTTTGATGATATAATAGGGGTATAAAATTACGTTAGGAGAATAAAATGAGCTGGGAAAGTTATTTAAAAGGTAATAATATTAGAATAACAAGTGGAAGAGTTGCAATTTTGAATATATTAAAATCTTCGGATAAAGGTCTTTCAGCAGAAAATATATATGATTTATGTAAAGAGCAAAGGGAGAACTTAAATCTTAGCACTATTTATAGAACTTTAGAATTATTCGAAGAAAAAGAAATAATTAAGAAGATAAATATAGATGGACCAGCACTTTATATTTTGAAAAAAGAGGGTCATAAGCATCTTTTACAATGTGATTTATGTAATAAAAGTGTTGAAATTCAATGTCCAATGGAAGAAATAGAAGAAGTGATCAAAGCACAGGCAGGTTTTAGTTTGACAGAACATAAGCTTGAACTAAAGGGTGTTTGTGATGAATGTAGAGACAAAAAAAATTCAAGAGATTAATCTTGAATTTTTATTTATGTCCAATATTTATTTATTACTTAAAAATTTATTTATTATTATAACAATAAATAGGGTTACTACAGAAGTTAAAGCAATTGTTCCCCCCGGGGCACTATCAATATAATATGATAAGGTTAACCCTAAAAGTATGTCTATCATGCCAAAAATAATTGAAGCTATTAAAGTTGTTTTAAAGCCCTTCTTTAGCTGCATAGCAGTAGCAACAGGAACGATCATAATTGAAGAAATAACTAGTAGTCCCATAACTCTTATAGACATTGAAATTGTTGCTCCAACTAAAACAGTAAATATATAGTTTATCAATTTTACATTAATATTAGAGGTCTTAGCACCTTCCTCGTCAAAGGTGATATATACAAGCTTATTATATAGGAATATTAATGTAAGCAAGGATATAATTCCAACAATAAGTATTAATTTAATATCTTCACTGGAAACTGTTAAAATGCTTCCAAATAAATAAGAATTTACCTTTGCTGATGCCTTCCCGCTACTTATAAGGAGAATGGCAATACCAAGACTTAACGTAAGCACTATAGACATTACAAGCTCTGCGTATTTTTTATAATAGCCTCTTAGAAATTCAATAACTACAGCACATAGGGTAGTAAATAAAAAGGCTGATAATATTGGATTTACTCCCATAACAAGCCCTATGGCTACACCAGCAAAGGAAGAGTGGGATAGGGTATCTCCTATCATTGAATAGCGCCTTAGCACTAAAAAAAGTCCTATAAAGGGACAAAGTATTGAAATAATTAATCCAGCAGCAAAAGCATTTTGCATAAAATCTAATTGAAACATAAAATCTACCTTTCCAAAACAAGCATATTAAATAACATTATCTAAATCTAAATTTTTATCCCTTAGTTTTTTATATTCTTCAACAGTAAAAAGCTTAACTTCTCCTTTATGAATCCTTAAAATATGAGTTGAATTTTCTAAAGCAATATTAATATTATGTTCAATAGAAATAATAGTTTTATTATTTTCCTTATTTAATTTTCTTAATATACTATAAATTTCTTTTTGATTTATTTCATCAACTCCAGTAGAGGGCTCATCTAAAATTATAATATCTGGATTTCCCATTAAAGCTCTTGCAATTAATACTCTTTGCTGCTGTCCCCCAGATAACATGCCTAAAAGTTTATTATTGTAATCATTCATATTAACAATTTCAAGAATATCTAAAATATTTATATTCTTATCCTTTAGAGAGTTCTTATGGCATGATAGGACTTCTTTAACTGTTATGGGGAATTGGGAATTAAAAGAATCAAGTCTTTGAGGTACATAGCCAATCTTATTAGTATCTATTTCAATTGAACCTAAAGTAGGTTTTAAAATTCCTAAAATTAATTTAATTAATGTAGTTTTACAACTTCCATTTTCGCCAACAATAGATAAATAAACACCATCAGGTATGGTAAGATTTATATTATTTAATGCATAAGGGGGCTTATTGGAATATGAAAAACAAAGGTTTTTTATATTAATCATTTTATTATCATCTCCTAAATAATCTTTTACTATTATATATGAAAATGCAAATGATTTGCAATAATAACTTTATATTATATATATTATTATTTTGCTATTAATAGTATTGCCATTTTTAGAGATTGCAAAGCAAAATACTGTAGAATGTAGAATGAATGAAAAAAATCCTTAATTCTACATTGTACATTAAAAAGTAATCGCACTTTTATAGGTTGATTTATATTCTAAATAAAACATATAATAGAGATAAGTTAAAAAACTTAAGTGAAGTTATTGGAGGAAGAAAGATGGATTTTTCAAGTTTAGTATTAATGCAGAAGGATAGTGAGACAGGGTTTATAACAAAGGAATTAGGAAGCTTTCAAGTTGCAGAAGGAGCTTTATACGTAAAAAAATTTTTTGTTTTAAATGGAATTGTAAATTTATATTTTGATACAAATAAAGATGTGGAAGAATGGGAATACTCAGCTATATATGATCTTTTTAATTATAAAGTTTTTAAAGAAAATGAATTTGAAATAGAAGATGTTTTAGATGAATATAATCCAACATTTTTAATAAAATTTAATTATGTTGATGACTATAATATTATGCAGGAAAAAATAGAAGAGTGTTTAAGTCTCATTGAGTCTTCTATGGAAAAAGTATTTAATGATATTAAAGGAAAAGAAGAAGAATATATTTAGAAGGGAGGGCCTAAGAGATTTAGGCGGTAGTATGAGTGATTTAAAAAAGGTAAAGAGCAGAGAGGAAATTGATGAAAAATACAAATGGAAAGTGGATAAAATTTTTTCAAGTGATGAAGATTGGGAAAAGGCTTTTAAGGAAGTAAAGGAAGAAGCACCAATATTAAAAACTTTTGAAGGAAAACTAAAAGATGAGGAAATATTACTTCAATATTTAAAAAAGAGCGAGGAACTAAGTCTAAAGGTAGAAAACGTATTTATTTATGCTCATTTAAAAAGTGATGAGGATACTTCAAATACAAAGTATCAAGGAATGATGAATAGAATTGATGCATATTTAGCGGAGTTCTCATCTTACACTTCATATTTTGTGCCAGAAATTTTATCCTTTGAAGATGGATATATTGAAAATATAATTAAGAATAATGATGAATTTAAAATCTACAAATTTATGTTTGAGGATATTTTAAAAGAAAAGCCTCATGTTTTAAGCAAAAAAGAGGAGGAACTTTTAGCAAAAGTTTCAGATTGCCTTGATGCGCCAAGTGCAATTCACAATATGCTAACTAATGCAGATATGAAATTCCCAACAATAATTGATGAAGAGGGAGAAAAAGTAGAGTTAACAGAAGCAAACTACTCAAGTTTTATTAAGAGTAAGAATAGAAAGGTAAGAAAAGATGCATTTAAAGCCTTATTTGGCGAATATAAGAAACTAGAAAATACTTTAGCAACTTCATTAACAAGTTCAATAAAAAACTTTAATTTTAGTGCTAAAATAAGAAAATATAACTCAGCCTTAGAAGCATCCTTAAAACCAAATGATATACCTATTGAAGTATATACAAATTCATTAAAGACTATTAATGAAAATATCAAATCACTTCATAGATATATTGATTTAAAAAAGAAACTTTTAGGTTTAGATGAAATTCATATGTATGATTTATATGTGCCTGTTATTGAAATGCCAAAGGAACATATAGGGTTTGAAGAGGGTGTAAAACTAATCTTAGAAGGATTAGCTCCCCTTGGGGAAGAATATCTAAATATATTTAAAAGTGGAATTAAAGATGGCTGGATAGACATATACCAAAATAAAGGAAAAAGGGGTGGAGCTTATTCCTGGGGTGGTTATAAAACCATGCCTTATGTGCTTTTAAATTATAATTATACATTAAATGATGTATCAACATTAGCACATGAAATGGGTCATTCAATACATTCCTATTATTCAAGAAAAGAGCAGCCATATATTTATGCTGGATACACATTGTTCTGTGCAGAAGTTGCATCAACAACAAATGAGGCTCTACTAATACATTATTTAATTAATAAGGAAGAAGATAAGAAGAAAAAACTATTTTTAATAAATCAAGAGTTAGAGCAAATAAGAACTACAGTATTTAGGCAATTAATGTTTGCAGAGTTCGAATTATTTACCCATGAAAGCTTAGAAAAAGGAGAATCATTAACAGCTACAGACTATAATAAGGCATGGCATGATTTAAATGTAAAATATTTCGGACCATCAATGGTAGTAGATGAAGAAATAGACAGTGAATGGTCAAGAATACCTCATTTCTATTCAGATTTCTATGTATACCAATATGCTACAGGATATGCAGCAGCTTCAGCCTTTGCAAAATCAATTTTAGATAAAGAAGAGGGTGCTGTAGATAAATATGTTGGCTTCCTTAAGAGTGGTGGAAGTGATTATCCAATAGAGATACTTAAAAAAGCAGGAGTAGACATGACAACTCCAAAACCATTAGAAGCCACAATATCAAGATTCAACGAACTTTTAGATATGCTAGAAAAAGAAATTCAATAAAAAATTATGGGACTTCTAAGAAATACATTTAGAAAGTCCCAATTTTTATAGAAACTTTAAACTAGTGCGGAGTGTAGATTAGCGTGGAGTTTGGAGTTTGAAGTGTGGAGTTTATGATGATTTTCAGCTATGCTGAAAATTTACCTTTACTCCAAACTCAACACTCCACACTCCAAACTGAAAGGTGGGGTGTGAGTTTGGAGAAGTTTCAAAGAGAGTTTTTTAACATTCTAACAAAGGAATTAAACTTTTTTATTAAGGATTACTATAGTTATTCCACAAATTCAACTAAGTGGGCAGCTTTGCTTGATCTTGGCGAGAATTATTCTGCTGTTATAGTTACAGAAGAGGGGGATAGTAGCACTTATGATGAATGTTTAGATTTTTTATCTAAAAGTTTAAATAAACCTTTTGTTATAAATAATATTGTATTAACAAATAAGTACGAATTAAATTTTATTGAAGCAAACTATAATAAACTAATTTTCTCCTTAGAAAGTAAAAAGATTCTTTATTACGGGGAAGGAACAAGGGCTTATGTTTCAATAATAAATTTAATTGCTAATAGTAAAAGAAAGAATCAAAAATTAGATTTCAAAAGGTATAAAATTACCTATATTATCATGATAATAAATATTCTTATATTTTTAGTAGAAGTGCTTAATTCTAAAAGCCTAATAAGTATTGATATGCATACTTTACTTGCAATGGGAGCTAAATCAAATCACTTAATAGAAGATGGCGAATATTATAGGCTTATTACTGCAGGTTTTTTGCACGGAGGAATTATACATTTATTCTTTAATATGAGTGCATTAAACATTATAGGAAAAGAAGTTGAAGAAGTATATGGAACAAAAAAATATATCTTTATTTATGCCTTATCATTATTAGGTGGATCTATTTTTAGTTATTTCTTTTCTAATAGCATATCAGTTGGAGCTTCGGGTGCTATTTTTGGACTTTTAGGAGCTATGCTTGCTTTTGGATTAATAAATAAAAGGAAAATTGGTAAAGCTTATATTAAAAATATATTTGAAACAATAGTCCTAAATATAATAATAGGATTAACTATTCCCAATATAGATAATTTTGCTCATATGGG
>JAAYOT010000210.1 GCA_012520205.1 Clostridiales bacterium | reverse complement strand
CTTTAACTTCATTAAATTTAACTTTAGGAAAATTATCTTCATAGTATTTTTTTATTGCCTCTAATATGCTTTGGTTTTTCTCTTCATATAAAAATATAACTTCCTCAGGATTAAACTTTTTTGTAGCTAAAACACTACCTTCGTTATGTTCCTCTAATTGATTTATTAAGACTTCCACATCCATAAACATAGTTTCCTTTCTATTTATTATAATTATAACTTCTCCAATAAATAGAAATTTATTAAAAAAGACTATTTCAAAAATAAATTTGAAATAGCCTTAGAACTTTTATTATTACTTATATATTTGTCTAGCTAAATATACACCTGAGCAAGAAGCCATCATTAATCCTCTTGTTAAACCAGCTCCATCACCAATTGCATATAAGTTTTTAATACTTGTTTCTAAGTTTTCATTTAACTTAACTGCATTTGAATAGAATTTTATCTCTGGTCCATATAAAAGGTTATCTGGATCTGCGAAGCCCTTGACTACCTTGTCCATTTCTAATATAAAGTTTACTATATTAGTCATAGTTCTATATGGAATTCCAAGAGTTATATCTCCTGGCATAGCTGTTTTTAATGTTGCTTCTACAGAGTTATTTTCTAATTCTTCCTTCCATGTTCTTTTACCATTTAATATGTCGCCAAATCTTTGAACAACTACATCTCCATTAGATAATAGGTTAACTAATTCAGCTACCTTATTACCATATTCAATAGGCTTTTTAAAGGGCTCTGTAAATCTATGAGAAGAAAGTATTGAGAAGTTTGTATTTACACTTTTCTTTTCCTTATAAGCATGTCCATTTACTAGGGATACTCCACTATCATAAACTTCTGCAGCAACGAATCCATCAGGATTTTGACAGAATGTTCTTACCTTATCCTTAAATGGAGCTGGTGTGCCAATGAATTTACCTTCATACATAAGTTCATTTACCTTTTGTATGTCTCCCTCTGTCTTCATTTCGAACCTTACACCAATATCAACTACTCCAACTTCTTTTTCAATCTTATACTTATCACATAAGTCTGATAGGAAGTCTGCACCGTTTCTTCCAACAGATATAACTAACTTATCACAGTAGAAATCTCCCTTTGCTGTTACAACACCTTTTGCTTCTCCATCTTCTATGATTATATCCTTAACCATAGTTCCAAAAAGAATATCTACTCCCTGTTCTATTAAATAATCTTCTAATCTTCCATAAAGTTCTCTAGACTTTTCTGTTCCTAAGTGTCTTATTGGAATATTAACTAAATTTATATCATGATCTTTTGCTCTATCTTTTATTATCTTAATTTCATCTTGGTTTTCTACGCCATCAACGTTTTTGTCTCCACCAAATTCTAAATATACTTCATCGCAATAATCTATTAATCTCTTTGTTTCTTCATGTCCTATTACTTCTGGTAAGTCTCCACCAACTAGTACTTCTTCTGAATCCTTATCATATAGAGATAATTTTGCATCAGAAAAGGCACCTGCTCCTGCAAATCCAGTTGTTATATCACAGAAAGGCTTACACTTAACACATTTATTTAATTTAGGAATATGGCAATATCTTTTATGTACAGATTTCCCCTTTTCTATTAATAAGACCTTTTTATCCTTATTAATCTTTTTTAGCTCGTAAGCTGTAAAAACTCCACTTGGGCCTGCACCAACTATAATAACGTCATATTTGTTTAATAAACTCATCTTATTCCTCCAGTAACGAATATTTATTGCATTACATTCAGTATTATACGCTATTTTTCTAAAATAATAAAGGATTTTATGGGATTTTCAAATATATTTTTCGTATTTTTGAAATAAAGATAAAAAAACCTTGTAAACTCAATGCTTACAAGGTTTTTGGTACGGTGGAGAGGATTCGAACCCCCGACCAACTGGTTCGTAGCCAGCTACTCTATCCAACTGAGCTACCACCGCAGATTTTAACACTAGTTATTTTATCATAACTTTAATTTTAAATCAATAAACTTTTTTATTGTTAATAAATATCGG
>JAAYOT010000209.1 GCA_012520205.1 Clostridiales bacterium | reverse complement strand
GGATATGCAATGGTTATCAACATGATGGAAGCAAAACACTTAATGCCTTTCTTCTTCCTAGGATTTACATTCGCTGCTCTTTCTCAATTAAACCTTGTTGCTTTAGGTATTATAGGCGTTGTTTCAGCTTTAATTTACTTAGAATTAAGTCCTAAATTTAATAAGACTGCTGTAGTACAATCAAATGCTGCTGCAAGTGCCCACGTCGATGATGATTTAGATGACGAATTAGACTAATAGGAGGAGGTATTATAATGAGTGAAAAAAAATTAACCCAAAGTGATTTAAAGAGTATATTTATTCGTTCTAATTTACACCAAGGTTCTTGGAACTATGAAAGAATGCAAGCTCTAGGATATTGCTATGCAATGATTCCTGCTATAAAGAGATTATATAAAGGGGAAGAACAAAAACAAGCTTTAAAGAGACACCTTGAATTCTTTAATACTCAACCTTTCGTTACGGCTCCAATTCTAGGAATTAATGCTGCTATGGAAGAGGAAAAAGCAAATGGAGCAGATATTGATGACGGTGCTATCAACGGTGTTAAGGTTGGTTTAATGGGACCTTTAGCTGGTGTTGGGGACCCAATATTCTGGGGAACATTAAGACCAGTACTTGCAGCTCTTGGTGCAACAGTGGCTGCAACAGGAAGCCTTTTAGGACCACTTATCTTCTTCTTAGGCTTTAATATTGTTAGACTTGCTGTTAGATGGTTTGGTATAAAACTTGGTTATGAAAAAGGTACTAGCGTTGTAAAGGATATGGCAGGGGGAGCTCTTCAAAAAATAACAGAAGGTGCTTCTATCCTTGGACTATTTATAATGGGTGTTCTTGTTAATAGATGGACTTCAATAAATGTTCCTATAGTAGTCTCCGAAATAACTAACCAAGCTGGTGAACTTGTTAAAACAACAGTTCAAGATGTATTAGACTCCTTATTACCAGGATTACTTCCATTATTATTTACTTTTATATGCATGAAACTTCTTAAGAAGAAAGTTAATGCTGTTTGGCTAATATTTGGAATATTTGCTATAGGTATAATAGGATATGCATTAGGCTGGCTGGCATAAGCAATTTTCGGTTTTCAGTGCTCAGTTTTCAGTTAAGGAATAAACTCCACGGAGTTTAGAAAAATAAGACTGCTGTATTTTCAGCAGTCTTTTTTATTAAAATTATTCCCTTCCCTGACACATGGTACATGAAACTTGGAAGGTTAATTTTCTTATAAGTAAAAATTTTATTTAAGTTATAGTGACCATAATACCAAAACTCTTCCTCTAAGGCCTTATCCTTTGGACTTATTATTTCATCAATTATTACTTCTTCTCCACCTTCTTTATTGCCTTTCATTAGTGAAAACTTATCATTTATATCCCTTCTTATAAAGATAAATTCATTATCATTTATATATTGAGGAAGGAAGTCAAATCCCTCTTTAGAGTTTGTAAGCTTTGTTATTTCATTATTTTCTAAATTAACTTCGTATATATTTTGATTAAAGGATTTTTCCCATGCTTGCATATTTTCCTTAGATGGTGAGGCAGAATATATTATTTTATTTCCATCCATAGAAAAGCTAGGAGTCATTGCTACTTCACTATCTTTAGTGATTTTTTTGAAAGCTTCATTTTCTATATCAAAAACACCTAAGGTCTTATTAGTATTCATGAATCTTGAACTACCATTTATTAAAGCAAATAAATTGTTATCTGTAGGGGATACATCAATCATATCCTTGTAAGTGAGGACTGTAATTTCCTTATTATTTATTTCCTTAAATTCCTTAGTTACAGAATCATAAACTCCTAAGGGCACCCCATCTGCTGTCATTGATGCAGAGTTAGTTCTTAGCCATATAATAACTTTTGTGCCGTCCTTTGAAATTGCTGCAACAGCAGGATTTAGCCCTAAGTCCCCACTTTTGGAATTTACAGGCTTATAGGGTACTATAATTTTTTCTTTTTTTGTTTCTAAATCTAATTCCACAATTCCTAGTGATAAAGGGTAACTGCTTTCCTCTCCAATCATTTCGCTTTTTAGTGCAAAGATAAGATTATCCTTTCCTATAACTATTTGAGAATAAAATTCCTTTCCTTCTTTTATATCCTCAATTGATTTGCTATTAAGGTCAAAAAGATATAATCCGCCTGTAT
>JAAYOT010000208.1 GCA_012520205.1 Clostridiales bacterium | reverse complement strand
ATTAACATAAAAAAATAATTATAAAGAGTATTGACACACCCGTAAGCGTGTATTATAATAATGTATGTTTGTTAGAATAATTTATGTATAAGAGATCCACTAGCCCCGGGTCTTGACATAAAGCAGTACTTAAAGAAAAGTAGAGCACAAATGTAAGTTCAGGGAGGGAAAACTATGAAATCATACATTGCGAAAGCGCAAGAAGTTGAAAGAAAATGGTATGTAGTTGACGCTGCTGGTAAGCCACTAGGAAGAGTTGCTAGCCAAGTTGCTTCAATTTTAAGAGGAAAAAATAAGCCAACATTTACACCAAATGTTGACTGCGGAGATTTCGTTATAGTAATCAATGCAGAAGAAGTTGTTTTAACTGGTAATAAGTTAGATCAAAAAATGATGAGAAAGCACAGTCTATATCCAGGTGGATTAAAAGAAACTCCATATAGAGAAGTGTTAGCAAAGAAGCCTGAATTCGCTTTCGAAGAAGCAGTAAGAAGAATGCTTCCAAATGGCGTATTAGGAAGAAAAATGCTTAAAAAATTAAAAGTATATAGAGGTGCTGAGCACGAACATGCAGCTCAAAAACCAGAAGTACTTGAATTAAAGTACTAATATACGCTCGGGAGGAGGAATAGAAAATGGCAAAAGTTCAATACATGGGAACTGGAAGAAGAAAAAAATCAATTGCAAGAGTTAGACTAGTACCAGGAAACGGTAAAGTTGTTATAAACAATAGAGAAATAGAAAACTACTTTGGTTTAGAAACATTAAGAATGATTGTAAACCAACCATTAGTTTTAACAGGAACTAAGGATAGATTTGACGTTTTAGTTAATGTTCACGGTGGTGGATTCACAGGTCAAGCTGGAGCTATCAGACACGGAATAACAAGAGCATTAATTAAATCAGATGAAACATTAAAGCCAGAATTAAAGAAAGCTGGATTTGTAACAAGAGACCCAAGAATGAAAGAAAGAAAGAAATACGGTCTTAAGAAAGCAAGAAGAGCTCCTCAATTTTCAAAGAGATAATATTTGGAGTCAAGAAAACCACAAACTTTATGTTTGTGGTTTTTTTACTTTATTCAAGAATTACTATAGGTTTAATTAAATCCTTTGGTTTATCTTTCATAAGCAATAAGGCTTCTTCTATATGTTCAAAACCATGGAATCTATGAGTTATTAACTTAGAAGGATTAATTCTATTTGATACAACTAATGCGGCTAGTTTTTCCATTCTAAGTCTTCCACCAGGCATAAGTCCTCCAGCAATAGTCTTATGACCCATACCGCATCCCCATTCAGCTCTTGGTATTAATACACTTTCTCCAGAACCTAGATAATTAACATTACCTATTCTTCCGCCAGGTTTTAACATTTTTATAGCTTGTGCAAATGTAGTTTCCCCATCTCCTCCAGCTATAATAACTCTGTCCACACCTTTTCCATTAGTTAAACTCATAACTTGATCAACTATATCCCCCTCTTTATAGTTGATTATTTGAGTAGCACCAAATTCCTTAGCTAATTCTACACAATTTGGACGAGAACCAACAGCAAATATTTCAGAAGCTCCTCTTATGGCACATCCAGCAACTGACATAAGACCTACAGGACCAATACCTATAACACATACACTGTCACCGAATTGAACATCTGCTAATTCAACTCCATGTAATCCTGTTGGAACCATATCTGCTAACATAACAGCACTCTCTAAATCAACCTCTTTAGGTAAATGGGCTAAGTTACCGTCAGCATCATTTACATGAAATAATTCACCAAAAACTCCATCTTTAAAGTTAGAGAATTTCCATCCAGATAACATTCCTCCTGAATGCATGGCATAACCACCTTGAGATTCAAGAGCAGACCAATCAGGTGTAATAGCGGCAATAAGAACTCTATCCCCAGGCTTAAAGTCCTTAACTAAACTTCCTACTTCTACAACTTCACCTACAGCTTCGTGACCTAATATCATATTATTTCTTTCTCCTATAGCACCTTCCCATACTGTGTGTATGTCAGAAGTACATGGAGAAACTGCTAAAGGGCGAACAATGGCATCTAAAGGACCACATACAGGAGCATCCTTTTCAACCCAGCCTACCTTTCCTATTCCTAACATTGCAAAACCTTTCATAAATACTCACCTCTCCAATAAATTTTTTATTAAAATGATTATAGTTTGTTAAATAATAAACTATAATCATTAAAAAATAAGCATATCCTTTATAATTCTTCATGAAATTATTAAAAATAACATAATATTATTTAAATAATTAATCATTATAAAGATAATCATATGTCTATTATAACGTTTACTTATAAAATATTCAATAGATTGTAAAAAATATATTTAATTGAAATAAATTGGATGCTTAATAAAGAGAAATACATAACTAAAATTTTAACAATGATGAAGTGTAATAATTTCCCTAAATATATATGATATAATGGAAATATGCTCAAATATAGCTAGAAAAACTTTATGGGAGGTTATTTTATGAGAGGAATAATTTTTGATTTTAATGGGACTATGTTTTTCGATTCAGACAAGCATGAAAAGGCATGGAAGGAATATATTCAAAAATTAGCAGGAAGAAAAGTTAGTGAAGTAGAACTTAAAGAAAGAGTTCATGGTAGAAATAACTCAGATATATTAGAATATTTTTCAGGAAGAAAATTAACAGAAAAAGAAGTAGATGAAATGGGAGAAGAAAAGGAAAGTATATATAGAAAACTATGTTTAGAAGATAAAGATAATTTTAAATTAGTAAATGGAGTTGAAGAATTATTAGATTACTTAAAGGAAAATAAAATCCCCTTTACTATAGCTACGGCATCAGGAAGAAAAAATTTAGAATTTTACTTTGAAAAATTGAATTTATGCAAATGGTTTGACTTTGAAAAGGTAGTTTATAATGACGGTACTATAAAAGGTAAACCTAATCCAGATATATATTTAAAAGCTGCTAAAACAATAAATGTAGAGCCAAAAAATTGTATAGTAATTGAAGATGCTAAATCAGGAATAGAAGCAGCGGAAAGAGCTGGCATTGGGAAAATTATAGCTATGGCATCTACATCAGAGCCAGAGTATTTTAATGATATAAAATCTGTATCTAAAGTTATAACAGACTTTGTAAACTTTAAAGATTATATTTAAATCAGCAAAATCTCTATAAATTTATATATTATGAAATAAATTAGTTTCTTCTGGAGATAATATTTTTAGATAATCTAATTATATTATGGAGGAAAACTAATGAAAAAGTTAAAAACAATCTTATCATTAATATTACTATTTTTCTTTTGCATTAATCCAATAAAAATAAATGCTATAGAAAAGGAAGGAAAAATAATACTTATTGATCCAGGTCATGGAGGCATAGATGGAGGAGCTTCAACCAAGACAGGACCCTTAGAAAAGGATATAAACCTACAAATTAGCTTAAGATTAAGGGATGCTTTAGAAAAAGAGGGCTATAAGGTTTACTTAACAAGAGAAACAGATGAAGGGCTATATCCACAGGGTAAGACTGTAAGAGAAAAGAAGAGGGAAGATTTAAAAAGAAGAAGAGAAATGAAAAAGGAAACAAATTGTCATGTTTTCATTTCAATCCATCAAAATATGTTCCCACAAGCAAAGTGTTACGGTGCCCAAGTTTGGTATGGAGCAAATGAAAAAAGTCAACTATTAGCCAATCAAGTACAAGAATCCCTAAAAGAAACCATAAAAGACAACAATAAAAGAGTATCAAAACCTGCAGGAGATGCCTATTTAATACTAAGAGATGACTACGAAGAAGCTTCAATACTTATAGAATGTGGATTCTTATCAAATCCTGAAGAAGAAAAGAAGCTCCAAACAGAAGAACATCAAAATTTAATTGTAAATGGAATTTCCTTAGGACTAGAAAGATATTTTGAAGAAATTGAGAAAAAATCATAATAAAAATCCAAATAATTTCCTAGGAAATACAAGGAAAAGACAAGATCTAATTTTAAATAATCAATCTTGTCTTTTTTCATATAATAATTAGTAATTTCTGTCTTATTATCATAATTACATGCTTATTTGATATTTTTATTCAAAGATTTTCAGTAATGAAAATCCATCAATTAAATTCCATAAAACCCTTTCCCATTAACTTCCGAAACATCAATTATTGTAATAAAGGCTGCTGGATCTATCATTAATATCTTTCTTTTTAAACGAACCATTTGAGGAGAAGTTACAGCTACATAAAGCATTTTCTTAAAATTATGAGTATATTCACCCTCTGCAATTAAGGAAGTAACACCTCTATTCATATCTTTTATAACATATTTTATAATTTCTTCTTCCTTATCAGTTAAAATTAACAAAAGCTTCTTGCTATTAAAACCACTAATAACCTTGTCTAAAACAGTAGACTGTATATAGATAAAAATTAGTGTATATAAAGCCTTTGAAGGGCCAAAGATAAATGAAGCCAACAAAATAATAATGATATTAAAGGCAAAGCTTAATTTTCCAATCTCTAAGCTAGAATTCTTTTTCCTTAAAATCATTGATATTATATCAAGTCCGCCAGTAGAACCATTTCTTGAAAAGACTAGCCCATAGCCTAGTCCACAAAAAACTCCACCATAAATACAGTAAAGTAATATATCATCTATTTTAAAAAGGTCTGGTATATTATTTGTAAATACAAGAAATAATGATGAAGCTAACATTCCAATAGTGGTATAGATAGTAAATCTTTTGTTAAGCAGTTTGTTGCTTAAGAATATTAATGGTATATTCATAATAAAGGTAGAAATACCAGAAGGTATATTAAATAAATACTGTAAAACAAGTGCTATACCAGTTACTCCACCACTTAAAAGTTCTGCATTAACTAGAAATAAATTAATACCTATTGAAACTATAAAGCAGCCTAAGGTAATAAATAAAAAATCCATAATAATATGTTTATTAAACTTAAGTTTTGTTACCATTTAAAACTCCTCAACTTTTTTTCCATTGTACATAAAGCATTATATACCAAATATAAAAATATGTTAATAAAGAATTAACTTTATATATTAATAAAATTGTAATTATTGCCCTTAGCAAATTAACATAATATAAGATATTATAATTATAGAATGTTATATTAATAGAATAATATACTAACGAGGTGAATAAAATGTTTAATGTTTTAGTTGTAGATGATGAAAGAGAAATTAGGGACGCAATTGAAATATACTTAAGGGGAGAAGGAATGAAGGTATTTAAGGCTGGAGATGGGGTAGAGGCCTTAGAAATATTAGAGGAAGAAAAAGTACATCTTATAATTTTAGATATTATGATGCCTAAAATGGATGGAATACAAACCTGCTTAAAAATAAGAGAAAAAAGAAATTTACCTATAATAATGCTTTCAGCAAAGGGAGAAGATAGTGATAAAATACTAGGACTAAATGTTGGGGCAGATGATTACATAGCAAAACCATTTAATAACTTAGAACTTGTGGCTAGAGTTAAATCACAGCTTAGAAGATATGAGAAGCCTCTTGAAATAGAGGGAGAAAATAAGGATGTAATAACAGTAAGAGATCTTGTTGTAAATAATAAAGAAAAAACTGTTTATTTAAGGGGAGAAGAGATAAAAGTTACTGCAACAGAATTTAAAATATTAAAATTATTAGCTTCTAACTTAGGAAAAGTGTTTTCTATAAAGGAAATTTATGAAAAGGTATGGGAAGAACCCTTTTATAGAAGCGAAAATACAGTAACTGTCCACATAAGAAGAATAAGAGAAAAAATAGAAATTAATACAAAGGATCCAGAATATATAAAGGTTGTTTGGGGAGTTGGATATAAAATTGAAAAGTAAGATAAAAAACTATTTAACAGGTATATGGGGAATAGAAGTACTAGTTTTTCTATTTTTATTGCCAACCATATTTTTAGGTTATTATCAGGCCCTAAATAATGAATTTGTAGAAATTGGAGCAGGAACCTTTGATGCTTTACTTAATAAAGAAAAATATATTAAGGGAATGATATATTATGAAAGCCAGGATATTTCAAAATATATATATACAAATACAAACAATCTTGAAGATATAAGTGAGATAAAATACGATAATGAAAAATTTATTGGCCCTTCAAATTATAGCGATATATTTTATATATTAATTAATAAAGAAACAGGGGAATATACAACAAATGATCAGGATTTATTTCAAGATATACCCTATGGAAGTGAAACGAGAGAATTAATAGAAAAAGAGACAGAGAAGTATATAGAGGAGTATGGTTTTATATCAGTAAGGATAGATAACGAAGAAAAGAATAATTATTATGTGAAAACAACCCTAGATAGTTTAGAAGAGGGAAAAATTGAAGGTTCCACTGATGAATTTAAAAAAAACAATTATTCTAATATAAAAAATTATGTTGAAATATATTATAGGGCTCCATCAGTATATTTTTATCTTATAAAAACAGAATCAATTACTGCAAAGACTCTTATAGCAGCCACAATACTTACTGCAATACTATTTTTAAAGCTTGTTATAAACCTATTATTTAATAGAAAGAATCTCCACTTAGAAATAAGAGTATTCAAAAATTTATTTTACGTTTTAAAATATGGATTAAAATATAAAAATACAAGAAATAAAATCCTATTATCCTTTGGAATAGCTATAGGGGTTATATTAATTTATTTATATTTAGTTGCAGGAATAAGAAGTGAAAATATATTAGTTACATTTCTTACTAGATATCCCTTTAAAGGAACCCTAATATTAATTCTTATTCCATTAATAACTGTTTTATATTCCTTAAAGAAAAGCTTAGATATATCAATAATAAATGATGGCCTAAAAAAGATTAATTCAGGAGATTTCGAATATACCCTAGATGATATAGGAGAAAGAGAAGTAAGGGAATTAGTAGATAATATAAATAAAATAAAAACAGGATATAAGATAGCATTAAATGAACAAGTTAAAAACGAAAAAATAAAAACTGAATTAATATCAAGTGTATCCCATGATTTAAAAACCCCCCTTACCTCAATAATAAATTATGTAAATATACTAAATAATAAAAATATAACCGAGCAGGAAAGAACAGATTATTTAAGAATACTAGAAAAAAACTCAAGAAGATTACAATCCTTAATAGAAGATTTATTTGAAATTTCAAAATTAAATAGCGGAAAAATGAAGATTGAAAAATCAAAATTAGATATAATTTCACTAATATATCAAGGTGTTGGAGAATACTCCAGCTTATATGAAGAAAAAAATATAGAATTTAAAGTGAATTCTAATGTAGAAGAAGTATTTTTAGATTTAGATGGAAAACTAATATCTAGAGTATTTGAAAATATAATAGTAAATGCATTAAAATATTCATTACCTAATACAAGAGTATATGTAGATGTAATTGATAAAGAAAATATAGTAGAAATAGTATTTAAAAATATTGCAAATTACGAAATGAATTTTAATGTTGAGGAAATGTTTGAAAGGTTTGTAAGGGCTGATAAGTCAAGAAACTCCTCTGTAGAGGGTTCAGGCTTAGGTCTAGCAATATCAAAAAGCATAGTTGAACTACATAATGGAAGCATCGACATAGAAGTTGAAGGGGATATGTTTAAAATATTTTTACTTTTACCTAAAATATAGAGGAGGAAATATTATGTCAGTATTATTTATAGAATATCCAAAATGTACAACTTGTAAAAGAGCAAAAAAATTTTTACAAGAAAATAATATAGAATTTATAGACAGACATATTGTAGAAGAAAATCCAACAAAGGAAGAACTAAAAGAATGGTTAAATAAAAGTGGTCTTAAAATAAATAAATTCTTTAATAGCTCAGGAGTTTTATATAGAGAAATGAAGTTAAAAGATAAGGTAAAAACTCTTGGAGAAGATGAACTATTAGACATACTATCAAGCAATGGAATGTTAGTAAAAAGACCATTAATAATTAATGATGATATTGTTTTAGTTGGTTTTAAAGAAGAGGAATGGAAAGAAAAATTACTAAAGGATAAAAATTATCTATAAGTAATAATTAGGCGAAAAATGGAGATATATATTAATATCTCCATTTTTCTTTATATTGGGATAATTTATCATGTTTTACAAAGGAAAAAAATAAAACTATAATAACAATATGTTGTGCGAAAAATAGGGTTAAAACAAGATGAGCATACTATATATTGTGGGAGGAACAATGATGAATTATTTAAATGAGATTTGTAAAATTGCCTTAGAGGGGATAGATAAAAATAGGGAAATATACACAGAAGATAAACTTATAGAAGCATTAAACAATATAATTAGGCCAAATATGACTAATGAAGAAATAAGGGATTCAGTAATGCAGATAGCACTAGAATTAACATCTGATATGGAGCCAGACTGGCAATTTGCAGCTTCAAAATTATTTGTCCTAAAACTTTATGACAACATTAAAGAAAAAAGAGGAATTTTAGAAGAAAAGAACCTGTATAGTAATTTATATGAATTTATTTCAGAATTAACAGAAAAGGGTCTTTATGGAAGGTATATACTAGAAAACTACACCAAAGAAGAAATTTTAGAATTAGAAAAAGAAATTAAGTCAGAAAGAGATTTTATCTTCACCTATAGTGGCATTAATCTTTTAGCAAGCAGGTATTTAATTCAAGACTACGATAGAAGTCTTTTAGAATTACCACAACAAATGTTTATGGGCATAGCCATGCACTTAGCAATTCCAGAGAAAAAAGAAATAAGAGTAGAGTGGGCTAAGAGATTTTATAATGTATTAAGCTCTTTAAAGGCAACAATGGCTACACCAACAATGTCCAATGCAAGAAAGCCCTTTTATCAATTAAGTTCCTGTTTTATAGATACAGTAGATGACAGTCTAAAGGGAATTTATAAGTCCTTAGATAACTTTGCAGAAGTATCAAAATTTGGAGGAGGAATGGGAGTTTATATAGGTAAGGTCAGGGCTTCAGGATCTCCTATAAGAGGTTTTAAGGGTGCTTCAGGTGGAGTTATACCATGGATTAAGCTATTTAACGATACAGCTATAGCAGTAGATCAGCTAGGTGTTAGAAACGGTTCTGTGGCAATATGGCTAGATGCATGGCATAAGGATATACCAGATTTTCTTCAAATAAGAACAAATAATGGGGACGATAGAAAGAAGGCTCACGATGTTTTCCCAGGCATATGCTATCCTGATTTATTTTGGAAGCTTGCAGAAAGTGACATAAATGCAAATTGGTATATGATGTGCCCTCATGAAATAAAATTAGCTAAGGGTTATTCATTAGAGGATTACTATGGAGAAGAGTGGGAAAAGAAGTACTATGAGTGTGTAGAGGACGACAGAATAACAAAAAGAGTTATGCCCGTTAAGGATATAGTTAGATTAATAATAAAAAGTGCAGCAGAAACAGGTACGCCTTTTGCCTTTTTTAGAGATACAGTAAACAAAATGAATCCTAATAAACATAAGGGTATGATATACTCATCAAATCTTTGTACTGAAATAATGCAAAATATGAGTCCTATGGATATTCAGCAATCAGAAATAATAGATGAAAATGGAGACAAGATAATTGTAGAAAAAATTAAAGCAGGAGACTTTGTAGTATGTAATTTATCCTCAATTGTTCTTGGAAACGTAGATGTAAATGATGATGAAGAATTATCCTATGTTGTAGAAACACAAATAAGAGCTATGGATAATGTTATTGATTTAAATTACTATTCTGTTCCCTTTGCAGAAGTAACAAATAAAAAATATAGGGCAATAGGTCTTGGAACAAGTGGATACCATCATATGCTTGCAAATAATATGATTCATTGGACTGATGATAAACATAAAGAATTTGCAGATAAGGTTTATGAAAAAATAAACTACTATGCCATAAAGGCAAGCAATAAGATTGCAAAGGAAAAGGGAGCCTACCCATACTTTAAAGGTTCAGACTGGGAAACTGGAGAGTACTTTAATCTTAGGGGATATAAATCAGAAGAGTGGAATAAGTTAAAAGAGGAAGTAGAAAAAAACGGTATGAGAAATGGCTATCTAATTGCCATTGCTCCTAATGGCTCTACAGCAACTATTGCAGGAACATCAGAAGGTGTAGATCCAGTGATTTTAAGATTCTGGCTGGAAGAAAAGAAGGGAAGCATAATTCCTAAAACTGCACCAAATTTAAATGAAAGAAATTACTGGTACTATAACTCAGCTTACAATATAGATCAAAAATGGTCTGTTCAAATTAATGGAGTAAGACAAAGACACATAGACCAAGGTCAGTCATCTAATCTTTATATAACAAATGACTATACAATGAGGCAAATAATGAACTTGTATATAGAAGCTTGCAAGGTAGGGGTAAAATCCATCTATTATGTAAGATCAAAATCTCTATCAGTAAGTGATTGTGAAAGCTGTTCAGCATAAGAACCTAGGAAGAAGGGGGTAAAGAAGATGAAAATAAATAAAAAGCCATTATTTAACGAATTAGGAGATACAGAAATATCAAAAAAGAGGATTATAAATGGAAACACTACAAATTTAAATGACTTTAATAATATGAAATACACTTGGGTTTCCGATTGGTATAGACAGGGAATGAATAATTTCTGGATACCTGAAGAAATAAACTTATCTCAAGATTTAAAGGACTATAACGACAAGATAACAGAAGAGGAAAGGGTAGCTTACGATAAGATACTATCATTTTTAATTTTTCTAGATTCAATTCAAACAGCAAATTTATCAAATATAAATAACTATATAACAGCAAGTGAAATAAATTTATGCTTAACAATCCAAGCTTTCCAAGAAGCGGTCCATTCACAAAGCTATAGTTATATGCTAGATACAATTTGTTCACCAGAAAAAAGAAATGAAATTCT
>JAAYOT010000023.1 GCA_012520205.1 Clostridiales bacterium | reverse complement strand
TATTCCTAAAGCTAAAGAACTAATAAACAAAGGAGTAATGGAAGGAACAGTTATACAAGACCCTAAAATAATGGCAGAGACAATTTATAAGGTAGGATTTAATTTATATAATAAAAAAAAATCCTTTAGATAATACTAATTATACCTTTGATGACAGCGGGGTAGCTATAAGAATACCCAATGGTGGGTATATTCTAAGGGGAGAAAATTAATAAAGGATATAAAATAATAATTAGTTTTTTAGGAATACTAATATTAGATATTTAAAAAACGGAGGATACAAATGAAAAGAAAATTTATAATCAGTTCCTTTCTTGCTTTGATTTTGGCATTAAACTTTAATTTAATAACAGTAAAGAGCCGTACGAATACTGAAACGAAGAGATTTGCGGTTCTTTTTTACGATGAAAGCGATGCTTATATTTCATTGCTAAAGGAAGCTTTGGAGGAAGTTCAAAGGCTCAATTCTGGTAGGGTTCAGTTTATTTATTATGATGCAGTAAATAATCAGGGAAGACAAAATGAACAATTAGAAGAAGTTATAAGAGACAAGGTAGATGGAATCCTAATAAATATTGTAGATTTTTATAGTGGAGGAAATTTAGTTAATAGAGCCAAGGAAAATAATATTCCTATAATCTTTTTTAATAGAGAACCAAGGAGTTTAGATGCAATTAAATCTTATGGAAAGGCAATTTATATTGGTACAAGTGGATGTCAATCAGGACATATGCAAGGTGAGATGATAATAAATCAAATTCAGAATAATTTAATTTTAGATAAAAATCAAAATAATCAATTAGACTATGTGCTATTAAAGGGACCAAGAGGGGATATAGAAGCAGTAGATAGAAGTCGTTGTGTAATAGAGAAAATTAACAATAGTGGCATAAGGACCAATGAACTTTATTCTGAGTTCATGAATTGGGATAGAGAGATAGTAAAAGAAAGATTAACTCCTATATTACCTAGAATTATAAATGATTTAGATGCTATAATTTCCAATAATGATGAAATGGCATTAGGAGCTATAGAAGCTCTTCAGGCTTATGGATATAATTTAGGAGGTGGAAGAAACTATATCCCTGTATTTGGAATAGATGGAATTCCTGAAGCTCTAACATTAATAGAAGAAGGAAAAATGGAAGGAACAGTAGTGCAAGATGCAAAATCTATGGCGGAAGCAATGTTCTTAACAGCTATGAATTTTGCAGAAGGAAAAAAACCTTTAGATGGAACTAATTTTGAATTTGATGAAAGTGGAGTGGCACTTAGAATACCTTATCCTCAGTACATAGTTAGAACTAAAAGTCAATAATAAATTACTAGGAGGTAAAAATTAACTTCAAGAATGGTAAATTTTATGATAAAATTATAAAGGAAAATTAATTATGGGGGAGTATAATATGAAGCATATAAGAACAATAAACAAAACTAACATAAAAAATAGTTTAGTAAAGCCAGGCTGTAAAGAATGTGCTAACTCATGTCAATCAGCTTGCAAAACTTCATGTACAGTTGCAAACGTAGCGTGTGAAAACTAATAGGCAGGCAGCAGCTAAATAGTTGCTGCTTTCTTTATTCTTAAAAATCTTGGAGGGAAAATAAATGGCATTAATACACAAATTTAAGCAAGGCGAAAACTATTTTGTATTAGATGTAAATACTGGAGCTGTTCATATAGTGGACGAGCTAGTTTATGATTTAGTATGCGATGAGGGAATGAGGAGTAAGGAAGAACTATTAAAGACTCTTTCAGAAAAATATGAGAAAAAAGTTATTTCAGAAGCTTATGATGAAATAGCAGAGCTTATTAATGATGGATTGCTTTATAGTGAAGATAGGTATGAAGACATTGCACATAGTTCAATGGATGATAGAGATTATATAAAAGCTGTATGCTTAAACATAATTCATGGATGTAATTTAAGGTGTAAATATTGTTTTGCCGATGAAGGAGAATATAATGGACATAAGGGTGTTATGTCTTTGGAAACCGCAAAAAAGGCAATAGATTATGTAGTTAAAAGAAGTGGTCCTAGAAAAAATATAGAAATAGATTTATTTGGTGGAGAACCAACATTAATTATGGATACTATAAAAGAGATTATCAAGTATGCCAGAGATAATGAAAAACAATGGAATAAAAACATTAGGTTCACAATGACTACAAATTCTACTATTTTTAATGATGAAATGATGGAATTTATGGACAAGGAAATGGGAAATATTATTTTATCATTAGATGGAAGAAAATCTGTAAATGATAAGGTAAGAATAAAAGCTGATGGCAGCGGTTCTTATGATGATATACTTCCTAATATAAAGAAGATGATAAGCAAGAGAACACCTGGAAAGACTTACTATGTAAGAGGAACCTTTACAAGAGCTAACACAGACTTTTACGAAGATGTAATGGCTATGGTTAATGAAGGCTTTAGGGAAATATCCATTGAGCCAGTTGTACTGCCAGATGAACATCCACTTTCTTTAAGAGAAGAAGACTTGGAAGCTATAATGGAAAACTATGATAAATTATATGAAGATATGGCTAGAAGAAAAAGAGAAAAGGATGAAGAATATACATTCTATCATTTTAATATAGATTTAAATGGAGGACCTTGTGTTTATAAAAGAATTTCAGGCTGCGGTGCTGGATTTGAATATGTTGCAATAACACCCCAAGGTGAAGTTTATCCATGTCATCAATTTGTAGGTAAAGAAGAATTTAAACTTGGAAGCATATATGATGATAGCTATGATGCTGAATTAGGAAAGAAATTTAAAAAAGCACATATCTATAATAAGCCAAAATGTAGAGAATGCTGGGCAAGATTCTACTGTAGCGGCGGCTGCCAAGCTAACAACTTTAGCTTTAATGGAGATATGAACATTCCATATGAAATTGGATGTAAAATGCAGAAAAAGAGAATTGAATGCGCGATAGCACTAAAAGCAGAATAAAAAGGCTACGATAAATAGGATATGCCCCATAAGCTAATAGCTGAGCAAAGAAGTACTAGGCTTGAAAAACTACTATGCCAAGAGTTTTGGTAGAACTCACTACGTTCAAACAAACCAATAACTCTAAGGCCTAGTAGTTTTTCTTTAACTGAGAATCTAAATCTATGATTTAGTTATTCGAAGTTACTCATACGAATGCATATGAGTAGGAGCTTCCTTAAACTACTTCTAAATGCTCACTATATGCTTATTTCACATATCCTATGTATCTTCGCCAATCTTTATTTGACACTTATACTATCAGTTCAATTGTGAAGTGTGAACTGAAAATAGAAAACTGAAAACTGAAAACTAAAAATTGGGGGTCGTGGTGATACAATGATTAGGGAATATATACTAAAAAATAATATCAAGTTAATATATAAAAAAACAACATCAAATCTTACTTCTATTTCAATTTCTATAGATGCTGGAGCAGGCAGGGAAAAGGATTTGCTTGGGGTGGCCCATGCAACGGAGCATATGGTTTATAAGGGAACGGCTAAAAGAAGTGAAAGTGAAATAAATAGGGATTTAAGCAATATTTTTGGCTTTCAAAATGCAATGACTAATTATCCTTATGTTATTTTTTATGGTACATCCTTAGCTGAGGATTTTGAAAATGGACTAGAACTATTTTCAGATATAATAATAAATCCTGCCTTTAAGGAAGATGGATTTAGGGAGGAAATGGAAGTTATAAAAGAAGAGTTAAGAGAATGGGATGAGGAGTTAGAACAATATTGTGAAGATAGGCAATTCCTAAATAGTTTTAATGATAGAAGAATAAAATATCCCATTATTGGAACAATGAATAGCTTAAATAAAATAAATTTAAGCCATATTAAATCCTTTTATAATGAAAATTACTTACCTAAAAACACTTCAATAGCAGTTATATCTTCATTAGAATTTAATGAAGTGAAAACAATTATTGAAAGATACTTTGGCTGTTGGAATAAAAATTATATTAAAGAAGAAAATGAATTAATATATGAAGACATAAAAGAGAATATTTATAAGGATTTTAAAGAAGGGGCAAATACTTGTAGAGTTCAGATATGCTTTCCAATAGATCAACTAACCTATGAAGAAATAAAGGCTTTAAGAATATTTAATGTATATTTTGGAGAAGGTATTAATTCGGTTTTATTTGATAAATTAAGAACTCAAAATGGTCTTGTTTATGATGTTTTAACAAATGTAGCCAATGAAAAATATATTAAACTTTACAAAATATTTTTTAATACATCAAAAGAAAAGGTTAATAAAGCAATAGACATAGTTGATGAATGTATTAAAAATATAGATAGCTTTATAAAAAATATTAATGAAAAAGATATTAAGGATTTTACAAAAAGCTTAAAGTTAAAAAGATGGTTTAAAGAGGAGCAAAATATTATATTGGCAAAAGAATTATCAACATATGACACTATGTTTAATGATTATAGAGTTTATAGTGATGAATTTAATCATATAGAAAAGATAAACAAGGAATTTATATATAAGACTGCTGCCAAAGTTTTTAAAAGAAGGTCTATACAAATAATAACAAATTAGCTAAAATAATGACAAGGAGAGTATTATGGATAAGGCACCACTATTAGAAAGTGTAATAAATTATCATAAAGAAAAAAATCTGATTTTATCTATGCCTGGGAATAAATGTGGTAAGGCTTTTTTAAGGGATGACTTTGGAAGGACATTTATGAAAAAACTAGGCCAATTGGATATTACGGAAGTAGAGCCATTAGATAATCTTCACCAACCAGAAGGTGTTATAAAAGAAGCTCAAGAGTTATTAGCTAAAACATACAAAGTTAAGAAAGCTTACTTTGTTGTAAATGGCAGTTCAGCAGGGAATTTAGCAGCGATTTTTTCAGCTTTTAATGAAGGCGATGAAGTCTTAGTGGAAAGAAATTGTCACAAGTCAATATATAATGGTTTGATTTTAAGAAAATTAAAGATAATCTATATTGATGCTGTAGTTGATAATGAAAGAGAATTATTCCTTCCACCAACAGAAAAAGAAATAGAAAAAGCATTAAATGCTGCTAATAATCCCAAAGGAATAATCTTAACAAGCCCAAATTATTTTGGAATTAGGTATAATATAGATGATTACTTAATCAAACTTAAGAAAAGGGGACTTAAAATAATAATAGATAGCGCCCATGGTGCTCATTTTGGTATAAACAAAAAGCTGCCCAAATCCTTGGCGACACTTGGAGATTATATAGTTATGAGTGCCCATAAAACATTGCCAAGTTTAACTCAGGGGTCCTATCTTTTAGTAAATGCTGAAGAGGAAAATTTAGAATTTTATTTAAGAGCATTTATGACTACATCCCCCTCTTATTTAATAATGGCATCCCTAGATTATTCTAGATATTATTTAGATAATTACGGGGATGAGGATTATAGTAATCTTATAAATTTAGCTGAAAAATATAAAGTTAAAATAAATAAGTTAGATAAGGTTCATGTACTAGATACAGAGAGTTTAATGAGTAAATATGAAATTGATAAAACTAGATATTTATTAATTACAAAGGATGGCTACAGTGGACATAAATTATCTGATTATTTAAGGGAAAATAAAATTCAGAGTGAAATGAGTTTTTCAAAAGGTGTAGTACTAATTTTTTCTCCTATAAATAACAAAGAGGATTTTGAAAAACTTTATTTAGCAATAAAAAACTTAAATTTAGATGAAATAAAAACAAAGGATAAAAAACTTAATTACTTAAGTCTTGTAAATACCAAAGTATTAGAACCTTATGAAGTCTTTAATTTTAAGGGTGAATACCTAGAATTAAATGAGTCTATAGGTAAAGTAGCAAAAGATGACATAATACCATATCCTCCAGGCATACCAATAATATGCAGGGGAGAAAGAATTACAAAAGAAGCTATTAATATAGTTAAGGATTATATAGATCATAACTTGAAAGTGCTAGGGTTAGAAAATAACAAAATTAAAGTTGTTAAAAATTATTAATATATTATAACTAATGATTTAGGAGGAAGATATGGCAAGTTCAAAGCAAACTATATTACAAAGTACATTTGGTTCAATATTTACAGACTTAGGGCAGAAGGAATTAGAAAAAACTATTGGCAGTAATAAAAACTTTGTAGCTGTTTCTGGTAGAGTTAATAATCCAAGTATAGTTGAGCTTAAGGAAGGTATGACTTTAAGGGATGTAATAAATGAAGCAGGAGGAATGATTAATAAAAGACCTTTTAAATGCGCTCAATTAGGCTTTCCTTTTAGTACCTTTGCAAGCATGTATAAATTGGATGCTCCATTAGATTTAGATATTTTCACTAAGAGTATGTACAAAAACATTGTTGTATTATCTGATGAGGATTGTATCATTCAGTTTGGTAAATTCTATATTGAATATTTACTAGGAAATATGTCACAAGGACTATGCCCTGATTATGAAGGTTCCAGATATGAAATAGAAAGAATTTGGAGAATATTTGATAGAATAAGTAAGGGTAAGGCAAACTTAAGAGATATATATTTATTAAGACAACTAGGAAGTACCCTAAAAGAGAGAATAAAACAAGATAAAAACATTACTCTGGAAATAATTGAGAATTTCTATGAGGAAATTGAGGAACACATTGAAGAACATAAGTGTTATGCAGGGGAATGTCCTCAGCTAACAAAGCTTAGAATAACAGATAAGTGCATAGGTTGCCATGCCTGTACTAGAGCTTGTCCAGTGGATTGTATTTCTGGAAAAATAAAAGAACGACATTATATAGATACTGATAGATGTACTCATTGTGGTCAATGTACAGTGGCCTGTCCTGTTGCAGCCATAACTGAAGGAGATAATACTTATAAATTTCTAAGAGATTTATCAACGCCAGGGAAAGTGGTAATAGCGCAAATAGCTCCTGCAGTAAGGGTAACTATAGGTGAGGCTTTTGGCTTTGAAGCTGGAGAAAATCTTGAAAAGAAATTAGTTGCAGCTCTAAAAAGAATAGGTGTTGATTATGTATTTGATACTTCTTGGGCAGCAGATTTAACTATTATGGAAGAAGCGGCAGAACTTCAAGGTAGATTAGAAAAGTATTTCAATGGAGATGATTCAGTAAAGCTTCCCTTACTAACTTCATGTTGTCCATCATGGGTTAAATTTATTGAACAAAACTATCCAGATATGCTAGATGTTCCATCTACAGCTAAATCTCCAATGCAGATGTTTGCAACTATTGCAAAAGATATATGGGCAAAGGAGAGAGGTTATAAAAGGGATATAGTTACTTCTGTAGCAATAATGCCTTGTGTTGCAAAGAAATATGAAGCATCTAGACCAGAATTTTCTAGGGGAGATAACTACGATACAGATTATGTTATAACTACAAGGGAACTTATAAAAATATTAAAACAATCTAAAATTGATTTAAAGGATCTAGAAGATGAAGAACTAGATAATCCATTATCAGAATACAGTGGTGCAGGTGTAATCTTTGGAAGAACTGGTGGAGTTATAGAAGCAGCGACAAGAACAGCTCTTGAAAAAATGACTGGAAAAAGAATAGAAAACATAGAGTTTACCTCCTTAAGAGGATGGGAAGGTTTTAGAAGCTGTGAATTAAATGTAGAAGGAATTAGTTTAAAAATAGGTGTAGCCCATGGATTAAAAGAAGCAGGTAAGATGCTTGATAAGATAAGAAGCGGTGAAGAATTCTATCATGCTATTGAAATTATGGCTTGCAATGGTGGATGTATAGGTGGAGGAGGACAGCCAAAACCTAAAAAGAGAAAGGAAACTATTATAAAAAGAGGGGAAGGGCTAAATAATATCGATAATAAGATGAAAATAAGAAGATCTCATGAAAATGAATCAGTCTTAAAAATCTATGAAAAATATTTAGACCATCCATTAAGTCCAAAGGCTCATGAATTAATTCATACAAAGTATTTCCCAAAATTAAAAAGAAAATAGATTTGACAATTTTCGGGTTTCAGAGATAAGGAAAAAACTCCTCTGGAGTTTGGAAATTTAAAAATTCAGCTTTGCTGAATTTTTTTCCTTAACTGAAAACTGACCACTGAAAATTGGAAACTGTATAGGTGGACTTTTTCTATTAAAGGGAGTATTATAGTAATATTAAAAATAATATAGTAGGTGTTTTATTATTATGAATACAGTTAAAAAAGTAGCAGTAATAAATGATTTATCAGGAATAGGAAGATGTTCTTTAACAGCAGCAATTCCAATTTTATCAGCTTTGGGAGTACAATGTTGTCCTTTTCCTACAGCAGTATTATCTTGCCAAACAGGATACGATGAATTTACATTTTTAGATATAACTGATGAAATGTATAAATATAAAAAATCTTGGGATAAATTAAATGTAAAATTTGATTGTATATATAGCGGGTTCTTAGGTTCAGAAGAGCAAATAAATATAGTTTACCATATGGCAAAAGAACATGAGGAATCATTAATAGTAATTGATCCAGTAATGGGTGATGAGGGGTATATCTATGATACCTTTACTGAAAATATGAGTAATAAAATGAAAGAACTAATTAGGATTGCTGATATTGTAACACCAAACTTAACTGAAGCATGTTTATTAACTGGAAGCAGTTATAAAAAATATAATACTTCTGATGAAGAACTTATATATATGGCTAAGAAAATAGGTAAATTGGGTCCTAAGGTAGTAATTATAACAGGAATAGTTAGAAATAATAAAATGTATAATTTTGCATATGACATAAGGCAAGATGAATATTTTTTAGTAGGAAAGGAATTTGTAGATAAGTCCTTTAGCGGCACTGGAGACACCTTTGCCTCAATATTAATAGGCCTACTTTTAAATGATCATAATTTGCAGTTTAGCATTGAAAAAGCAGCAGAATTTTTATATAAAGCAATAAAACATACAGATAATCTTAATACTGATCCAAAGGAAGGAATATTATTTGAAGTGCATTTAAAGGAGTTGATTTTAATAAATGAAGAATAATATAAAAACAAAAACAAGAAATATAGTTTTAACCGCAGTATTTGCAGCATTCATATGTATATCAATTGTATTTCTGCCAAGAATTCCAACGGGATTTAACGAAGGATATATTCATTTAGGAGATATAGTAATTTACTTGGCTGCAACATTTTTACCTCTTCCATATGGAATGGCAGCAGCGGCTATTGGGGGAGGATTAGCAGATATAATGGCAGGGGCGGCAGTTTGGACACTTCCTACTATAATAATAAAAGCTGCTATGGCTATGTTCTTTACATCTAAAGAAGCTAAAATATTAAATAAAAGAAATAAAAGAGCAGTTATAATTGCAGGATTAACGGGATGGATAGGATACTATTTTGCAGGTGCAATAATTTCAGGAAATTTTGCTGCTCCCTTAGTAACTCTTCCTATAGAAGCACTTCAACCTATTGGAAGTGGAGTGATTTTTGTATTTATAGCTCATTACCTAGATAAGATAAATATAAAAGAAAAAGTTTTTGATGAATACAAATAAACAAAGGAAAAGAGGTGATTAAATGGAACTATCAAGGGCTCAAAAAAGGTTTGTTAATCATAAGACTTCAGGATATCAACTTTTAAAAGGAAAAGAAGGTACAGGAAAAAGCACCTCTTTAGTATACAAGGCATTAAACCTAGAAAACAATTATTGCTTATATAATGAAGATAAAATATTAATTGTTAATTCAGATTA
>JAAYOT010000207.1 GCA_012520205.1 Clostridiales bacterium | reverse complement strand
TAAAGGATTTTTACTTTTTTTCTTTTTAAATCATTCTTTAATACTTCTATAACTTCATCGGCTTTGTCACTTTTAGTATATACCTTATAATCATTTTCAAATTCAACCTTATATTCTAACTTTTGATTTTTAAAGTAATTTAACAAGTCTTCATTTGTAAAAGAGTATAAAGCACTATATAAAAATCTATTATTTGTAACTATCTTTTCAAAAAAATCATCGATATTTCTATAATTGGTAATATTACATCTTCCACCACCAGTTAGTTTTAATTTTTTCCCTATTTCATTATTTCTTTCAATTAATATTACTTCATTTTCCCTTGCTGCAGTTAATGCTGCCATAATTCCTGCAGGGCCAGCTCCTATTACTATAACTTTTGACATAAATATCTCCTTAATTCTATAAAATTATTAAATTTATTATATAATAAAAAGGGCTTGTCATAACAGCCCTTTATTTATCATTATTTAAAACAAAATTTCTCTTCATCTCTAGTAAATCTTCTAAATCATTTATAAACTGCAATAATTGAGCCCTATTTTCAAATTCTTCCCTTGTTTTAGGTAAAGGCATTACTTTAAAATCCTTTCTTAGCACTTCTACATCTTCCAAAAGTTCTTTACAATCATTACTTTCATGAAGCTGATCTGCAACTTTTTTAGTTAATTTTGCAATCATATGGGTTTGTTCAAAAGACATATAAAACTTTTCAAAATGACTTCTTAATTTTTTTATTGTATCAAATTGATTTATTCTCATATTAACATATTCTACATAATAAGAATTTCCCTTTGAAAACTTATTATTAGCGATTTTATATGCATTATCTAAAGCAGAATAAAGTCTTTTTTCTATATCCTCCATTAGCTTTCCTTCATCTATATCTATAGTATACGTTATTAATGATTTAGACATTTTAGTTAATATTTTTTTATATCCTTCTTCTATATATTCCTTATCTTCATTAAATTTCTTTTCATAAGAAGGCATAAATAAATTTGCTATAGATGCCACTGATATGGCAATAAAGGTAATTAAAAATTCATTTACAATCCAATTAAAGTTAATTTGTTCTGCAAGAAGTAAATGAGTAGATAATACGGAAGCAGGCACCATTCCTTCTAAAATATCTAACTTTGAAGTGATAGGAATAAAAATAATTAAAAATACTCCGAAGGTAATAAAGTTTTGGCCAATATAATTATATATTACAAAGGATAATAAAATTGATACTGTACAAGCTATTATTCTCTTTTTAGCAAATTCTAATGACTTTTTTCTTGTATCTTGAATACTTAAGATTGCTATAACAGCTGCT
This sequence comes from Clostridiales bacterium, assembly GCA_012520205.1. Classification (GTDB taxonomy): domain Bacteria; phylum Bacillota; class Clostridia; order Clostridiales; family Clostridiaceae; genus Clostridium. The sequence continues at coordinate 3,026 of JAAYOT010000207.1, read as the reverse complement.
ACTGCAGAAAATTGCACATTTAGTAAATTTCCTATTTCAAAGGCTATTGCTGCAGATATAGACATTTTTACTGCTAGATTATCTAAATATTTCATTAAATACCTCCTTTACTTAAAATTATGCTTTGCATAACCGCACCTTTTACATAAATCTTCAACTGCTTTTCTTCTTGAAAAACCATCATAAATTTTTTTAGCCCTCTCTGATTCAATGATACTTTGTAAATCTTCTTCAAATATATTCCCAAGATTTATTGATCCTTCACTATCTAAACAACAAGGGACAACGGTACCATCTACTAATATTCCAATTTGATCTCTTAAGCCATAACAAAAGACATCTTGGCTTATTAGGCTTATATTAGAGTCTGGCCAGCTAAATTTTTCCGCCATATTTAAATATATTCTTTCCTTTAATTTAACTCTATTTTTTTCTTTTAGTACTTCTTTTAAATCAAAGTCTAAGCTTAATTTTTCTTCTATTAATTCTAGTATATTTAAATTTAAGCTATTATCAGCCTTCAATTCTTCTGTATCTATATTCCAAAGTCTTAAAGAAAAAATTGTATTAGTTTTTTTATTCCCTTCATTTATAAAATTTAATATATTTATAAAATACTCATTAAAATTTATATTGCTATCATTTGCCTCAAAACTATGAAGGGAAATATTAATCTGCCTTACCCCGCCATTATTTATGATAATATCCTTTACTGAATTTACCAATGTTCCATTAGTAGTTATATTTACATATAAATTTTCTCTTTTTGCAATTTTAATAAAGTCCTCAAAATTCTTATTTAAAAAGGGTTCCCCCATAAGGTGCAGATAAATATAATTTGTATATCCCTTTATTTTCTTAACTATAATTTCAAATTCTTCTTTTGTCATAAATCCTGCTTTTCTCTTTGTTTTAGGACAAAAATTACAACTTAAATTGCATACATTTGTTGTTTCTATATATATCTTTTTAAATCTAGCCATCTTTTACTCCCATCTAATACTACGATTATACTAAGCTTTCTCAATCATATAAAATATCCTGTCGAATTATAATTGTAACATATCGAAGTCTAAAATTATATATTTGTAATATGATATTAATTTTAAGGATGTGAATTTATGAACCCTTATAATGTTCTTGGTGTGAGTCCAAATTCTTCTAAGGAAGAAATTATTAAAGCATATAAAAACATAGTTGATAAATATAATTCAATTGAAAATCTAGATATTGAAGAACAAAACTTAATAGAAGATGCTATTGAACAAGCTAATTTAGCTTATGATACTTTAGTTAATGGAAATATATATAAAGAAATACGCTCTCTTATTGATAATGATAGTATTACCCTAGCTGAAAGCAAATTAAATATATTAGATTTAAAAGAGTCTGCAGAATGGAATTATCTTAAAGGTTTCGTTTACCTAAAAAAAGGTTGGTTCGATGTTGGAATTCAACATATAATAACTGCAAGTGAAATAGATCCTGGAAATGAAGAATATATAAAAACAGTAGAAACTTTAAAACTGAGAGCAAATGATATAATCAACTACTATAAACAAATGCAAATGGCAAACAATATAAGCACTAATAATATGAATAACACAGGTAACCCTGGTAATATGGGTAATATGAATAATATGGGCAATATTAACAATATGAATCCTTGCGGAAATAACTCCAATATGATGGGGAACGGAATGTGCTAATTCAAAACGCAAAATTCGAAATGCACAATGCTCAATTGAGTTCATAATTCAGGCGGGCCAAATTATTAAAATATAAAGGGGCTGTCTACGACCAATATCTCTATGGCATTGTTCGCAGACAGCCTCCTTGTAATTATTATGTTTTTAGTTATAACATTTTATTTTCAGCTTTTTTGAAAATCCTCCTACGCTGTGAACTTTACAATGTGCACTGAAAACTGTTATTCCAGTTGTGTTAGCAGTCTTCTCATTATATCTTTTAGTTTATTTTCTCCAGTATCTTTATGTACTGCTGCTATTATTAGTTTTATATCATTATCAGAGGTATCCCATTTGTAGGCCTTCACATCCATTATGGCTTCTTCTTCAAAAATACCTTCTAAATCTGTTGCTATTTCTTCTGATAAACTAATATACTCTTCAAATAATTCGTCCTCTGTTAAGTCTTCTATAGAGTAATCATCTTCAATAATTCCATTTAAGGTTTCTATGCTTATGCTGAGGTTATATGCTGCTGTATCTTCTCTTTTTGTACCCTTACTCATATCTTTAATAACTTTAAATTCTGATTCTTCTTCTATTTTATTTTTTATTTCCTCTGTATCTAATACTGTTCTTCCAAAAGCTATATACATAACTATCTCTCCCATTTGTAATTTTTTATAAATAAATATATTTCAAAAGTCATTTTTATTATATATTATATTACCCAATTGTAAACAATCTATTATATATTTGAGAGAATTATTGTTCTTAAAATTATTCTTTATTATAATAATTATATTAACTTTAGGAGAAAGAAGTGATTTAATAATGTATTTTCTTAGGTCCTTTTACGGTGTAGACCTATTAACTTTAGTATTATTTTTAATAAGTTCTATATTCAATATTTTTGATAGTAAAATATTTTCTTTTTTAGGCTATTTATTATTTTTATATGGTCTTTTAAGAACCTTTTCAAGAAATAAATATAGGAGAAGAAATGAACTAAATAAATTTATATATTATATAAACAAGCCACTAGCAAAATTTAATCTTGCTATACCAAATAACTTACCACCTTTTGATTATGAAAGTCTAGATTACTACATAAAGATATTAAAAAATAAAATCTATCAAAAGAAACATTATAAAATAGTAAAATGTCCAAACTGTAGTCAAAAATTAAGACTTCCAAGAAAAAAGGGAAATATAATTGTTACCTGCAAAAGATGCTTACATAAGTTTGACTTAAGAACTTAAACCAATTGAGAATAGACCATTGACAATGGCAATTTAGAAAGTTTTTTACCTAAATGAAAAACAAAAAAGGCTGCT
>JAAYOT010000206.1 GCA_012520205.1 Clostridiales bacterium | reverse complement strand
GAGGGTATGCTTATTGGTTCTATTGTAGGTTCTACTGATTATGCAAGTGTTTCCAATATCTTACGTTCAAAAAACTTAAATTTAAAATATAACACTGCATCTTTACTTGAACTTGAAAGTGGTTCAAATGACCCGGCTGCTTATACAATGACTATGGTATTTTTATCTGTAATTATAGGCTCAAAAGTGTCTATTCCAATTTTGATTTTATCTCAAGTAGCCATTGGAATTGCTATGGGGTTTATCTTTTCATTCCTTATTGGAAAATTGCTTAAAAGACTTTCCCTTGAGGCAGATGGACTTTATGCTGTTTTTATGGCTTCTGCCATGCTTATTACTTATGCTGCCACAGGACTTCTTGGTGGTAATGGTTACTTGGCCCTATATATTCTAGGTATTTATCTTGGTAATATGGAATTTAGAGGGAAGCGTGATATTGTCTTTTTCTTTGATGGTATTACTGAAATGATGCAGATTGGATTGTTCTTTATTTTAGGTCTACTATCTAATTTCTCAAAGCTTATTGAAACATTCCCAATAGCACTTGCTATTATGTTGTTTATGACCATCATTGCTCGTCCAGCAAGCGTTTACACACTTATGCTGCCCTTTCGTCTAAAACGTAATCAGCTTAACATAATTTCATTGGCAGGTATTCGTGGTGCTGCTGCTATAGCATTTGCAATTATGGCTGTAAATAGTAATGCTGTTTTCTCTATAGATATCTACCATGTAGTATTTGGTATCTGTATACTCTCTTCATTAGTTCAAGGTTCATTAATGCCATCTGCAGCAAAGGGATGGGATATTCTAGACCCTAATGATACGGTATTACAAACCTTTAATTACTATCAAACTAAGGCAGAAATTAGCTTTTTAGAAACAAGAATTCACTCTAACAGCAGTTTAATTGGTAAGCAGCTAAAGGATTTGAATTTCATATTTAACTTTATTGTTGCGAAAATTGAGCGTAAGGGTAAAACCATTGTTCCTAGAGGAGATGTAACTATAGAAGAAAATGATATAATTGTCTTAGCTGGGGAAAAGCACTTTGATGAAAGCGGACAAGATCTTATTGAATTTACCATTCCGAGGGGACACCAATGGGATAAGCAAAGAATAAAAGAATTAGAATTACCACCTGATCGACTTATTATTATGATACAACGTAAGGACAGTGATATAATTGTCCCAAGTGGCGATACATTATTATTAGAAGACGATAAAGTAATTATGCTTAAAATTGAGCAGGATAATTAACTTAAAATAAAATGAAAAATCCTTTATGTCCTTAAAAGGGGACTAAAGGATTTTTCTATTTTAAATTATATAGAAGAAGCAATACTTCCAAGGAATATTGGTTTACTACCTTTGTCATAATGATCCCATAGACAAGCCCTTAGGATTTGATTGTTATTATAGGTTTTAAAGTAATATTCACATGTATTAGTATTCATAAAAGCAACATACTTTGTATAATCATAGCTACCCTTATCAGTTAACACAATTCCTTTAGGAATAAAGAGGCTATTCATAATATGAAAACATGTAATAAGTGTTTCATAAGAATTTTTTGGAACCGGTACGTGAGTTTTAAAAAATGCTGCACGAACAAAACGCTCAGGGGAGGTAAAGCCTCCAGGGAGGGCCATGGTTCCTGAACCTTGTCCAAAAGGAGTTAATGATAGATTTCCCCAATGGACTTCATTTTGCTGAGTAGTTGATATATTCATATAATTTCTTAGATTAGTTATATGCCATCTAAGGTCAGGACTATTAGCCATAACTCCTATAGGATTATCAATTACCTCAAGACCATTTTTAGTTTGCTCAATAACAACAGATTTACCACTCCTATCAGTGGCAATCCAGTGCAAGGGGGCAGCTGTTTTTGTAACTGGATCTAATATGCCTACAATAGTGACATTTTTTAATAAAGACTTTAAATCAGCTACACAGCTACAGCTTGCAAGGCTGTACCATTCGTAATCTTTAGGTATTACAAAAACTCCAGGTTCAATAGGGTGGGAGAAATCCATGGTTCTTCCAAAGAAGTTCTCCTTTTGCATTGATTGGAACGTAATGGCAGTGCACATACTAAAAAGCCTCCAATATTATAAGGTTATGATTTTAATATATGTTTTATAGTATGGAAAGTGAGG
>JAAYOT010000205.1 GCA_012520205.1 Clostridiales bacterium | reverse complement strand
CGAAGTCCTGATAAATTAATGTTTAAGGTTTTTTCTAGGGTAACTTCATATTCTTCTGCTATTAAATCAGCTAAAGCACTATAACTATTTAATAGGCCGGTACCATAATCATTCTTTTGAAATTCTGGTACTGCTAAGTTACGCATTACCCTTCCACTGCCTGCATCAGTAATGGCACCTTCAAGGCCACGGCCAACTTCAACTCTCCAGCTTCTATCTTCTATGGATAATAGAATTAAAAGTCCGTTATCTTCATCGGCCTGACCAATTCCCCAGGATCTAAATAACTTATTAGCATAATCTTCTATTGGAACATCATCTAAAGAGCTTATAATAACAATAGTAGCTTGAGCTCCAGTTTTATCTTCTAATTCCTTTCCAATAGATACTATTTGTTCTTTTTCATCTAGAGTAAGTAAATTTACATAGTCATTTACATATTTTAAGTTTGTAGGCTGAGGAAAATTAGTATCAGCATAGGTAATATTAGTTAAAGAAAATACCCCTAAGAAAAGAAATAAAATAAAATTATTTAATTTTAATAAGAATTTCTTCATTTCTATTCAGTAAAATCAACTTTAGGTACTTCTGAAGCACCTTCATCAGCCTTATAAAGTGGCTTTTCTTCGAAGTTAAAAATTGAAGCTATGATAGTAGTAGGGAATTTTCTTCTTTTAGTATTGTATTTTGTTGCTATTGTATTATAATCTTGTCTTGCAATAGCAATTCTATTTTCTGTACCTGCAAGTTCATCTGATAAGGCAATAAAGTTTTCATTAGCCTTTAAATCAGGATATTTTTCCACAACAACTAGCAGCCTTGATAAGGCACTGCTTAATTCTGAATCAGCATCTGCTTGTTCAGACACATTTGTTGCACCTGCTAGCTTACTTCTAGCTTCAGCTATATCTGTAAATATTTCTTCTTCATGAGCTGCATATCCCTTTACAGTATTAACTAAGTTAGGTATTAAATCAGATCTTCTTTGAAGGTTAGTATCAATATTTGATGCTGATTGCTCAACCTTTTGTTCTAAGGATACTAAATTGTTATAACTAGATATTATAGGAAGAGTTATAACTAGGATTACAGCAATTATTATTAATATAGTTTTTAATCCTTTACTCATAAAAACAACTCCTTTCATAGTTTTGGAATAATTATATCATATTTAATTATTATATGTTATAAGTTCATTTCTTATTTTTAAATTATCATCAAATTGTTAATAAATTATTCCTAAATTATCCTTAAATAAATATAAAAGAAATAATTAATAGTAATGTATATGTCCAATGTAAGGTATTTGTATATGGAATTCCAAGTTTTTCGAAATTGCACACAGACTTATGAGCTTTTAAAGCAGTAGGCAGTGTAATAAAAACTATTAAAGAGGCTAATGGATAAAAGCCTGTTATAATATAAGTTAAAGTTAGTATATAGCCTCCAAAAACTAAAAATCTATAAATATTTTGACTTGGCTTACTTCCGATTCTAACACTTAGAGTTCCAAGACTTAAGTTAGCATCTCTTTGATAGTCTCTCATTTCATTACTAAGCATTAATGCTGGAATTAAAAATGAAGCTGGAAGAGATAAAAGTATTGGATCTAAATTAAAAGACCTTGTAAAGGGATAAGCAGCCCCTAAAACCATTAAAGGTCCCATAGTGATAAAGGATACAGGAACGCCTAAGCCTTTTCTTTTAAGGACAAAAGGTTCTCCAGTATAACCATAAGCAATTAGTATTCCTATAAAACCAATAATAAGCATTTTATAATCTGTAATATAAATTAGGTAAAGACCTATAAGGGAAGCTAGTCCAAAACATATCATTGCCCAAAGAAAAACATATACATCAAAGTAGGTTCTTGTAACCCCTAAGAATTTTATTTTTCTTCCACTGGGTCTGTAATATCTAAAACTACCTTCAAAATAATCATTTACCAAGTTTGCACCTGATTGAGCCAGTAATCCTGCTATTGTTATTAAAATAACTAATAAAATATGTTGTTTATTAGATAAGTCAACGTATCCAAGTCTGTAAGCTGATAGTATTCCCAGGGTAGTTGAACCTATTGCAAGGGTTAAGGATAGAGGTCTTAAGGCAGTCCAAGAAT
>JAAYOT010000204.1 GCA_012520205.1 Clostridiales bacterium | reverse complement strand
TGACTAATACTAATAGGTCGAGGGCTTGACCAAATTTAATGAAACAAAGGAAACTCAGCTAATGCTGAGCAAATTCGATTGGCAAAATCAAGATTTTGAATCTCATTCGTGTGCAATTTTCAGAGAATAATTTCTCTAAAATCTAGTGATAATGGCATAGAGGAAACACTCCTTTCCATTCCGAACAGGAAAGTTAAGCTCTATAGCGTCGATGGTACTGCATGGGAGACTGTGTGGGAGAGTAGAACGTTGCTAGGTAATATGTGTCATTAGCTCAGATGGTAGAGCACCTGACTCTTAATCAGGGTGTCCAGGGTTCGATCCCCTGATGACGCACCAACATTAATTTCAAATATGACAAAAATTTACTGAATAATAAATTTTGCGACAGTCAATAATAAAGTTGAAATCAATATTTTCTATTTGTATTATATTATAACTAGAAAATAATAAGAAAAAGCTAAATTATTTGAAAAATATGTTGACAAGCTAATCCTGTTGCTATATAATTAGTAACTGTTGAGAATAAATCTGGTGATAATGGCATAGAGGAAACACTCCTTCCCATTCCGAACAGGAAAGTTAAGCTCTATAGCGTCGATGGTACTGCATGGGAGACTGTGTGGGAGAGTAGAACGTTGCCAGGTAATATGGTTTACTAGCTCAGTCGGTAGAGCACTTGACTTTTAATCAAGGTGTCCCGGGTTCGATTCCCGGGTAAGCCACCAAATCACTTCATTTCATGGAGTGATTTTTTTATAGAAACTTGCTTAGCATTATATAAAAAAAGAAAGGTTTTATACCTTTCTTTTTTATTTTCTAAATATATCTTTTCTTATAAATATTAGGAATTTTTTTATCATATTCCAATCTTCCTTTAGTGATGTAGAATCATCATCAGTAAGATATCCACTTTTATACATAAGTACAACAAAGAATAATATTCCCATATTGATATAAATATCTTTAATATCGGCAATGAATAAATCACTAATTCCTATAAAGTCCAGGCTTCCACCATAAAAAACCTTGTCTATAAATGAACATAGGGCTCCAACAGTAATAAACATAAAAGCATTATCAACCCAAAAGTTCTTATTATGGTTAGATAGATAATATCTATATATTTCAATAAAAAAGAAAAGTGCAATTCCATTCATTATAATTAAAGAACTAAATCCTACTTCAAAATTAAATCTTGCGTTAAGCCAAGAACCCTTGGTGTTAATAATGGGGTGAAAAGAAAGAAAACCTTTGATTATTTCAAAATAGTTATTAAAAAAGTATTGCTTTATAATTAATTTAATTCCTTGATCAATTATTAATAAAATAGAAAAAATCAGTATTACCTTTCTGCTAGTAAATCCATTTTTGAATTTATTAGATAACTTATAAATTATATAGCCTGTTAATGCAAATACTAAAGTTAATAATAAGTTTAAAGAAAATGTATATATATCTTTTACTCTACCTGTGATAATTTCAAAAGCAAAATATATAAGCCACATTAAAGGTAAACCACCAATAATTATTAACTTATCTTTATTATAATGTTTATTCATAAATAGTCCTCCCAAATAAAGATCTTAAAATTTTATCAAACAGTAATATAAGGATAACAATTTATTTAAAATATTGCTATAATTTAAGTATAAAATTTTACATTATATTTAAATTGTTTATGGCCAATAACTAAGGTATAAAAATGTAGGAGGGAATGAGATGTTAAAAATTTTTGCGGTATCTGACTCAATAGGCGAAACAGCTCAACAGGTCGCGTT
>JAAYOT010000203.1 GCA_012520205.1 Clostridiales bacterium | reverse complement strand
ATCATCAAAAGGATTAGCCTCATATTCCTTACTACGTTTATTATAGAAAGGAGTATCCATGTTTTCTACTGAAGCAAATGGATTTTCGTAATTATCACTATTAAATGGATTATCCCCATCTGTTTCTAGCCTATGATTATATCCATATGGCATAGGCATCTGTCCACCTTGAATATTAAAATTTGGTGCCGAATTCATATTAGTCATGCCAGGTCCTGGCGCTGGCGCTGCCCCTGCATGTGTTGTGCCAAAAGGAGCTGTTTCCATCATATCAACCATAGTTCCATATGGTATGCATACTGTATCTGCAACTCCATCCTGATTTGTATCAACTACTGTTCCTCCAATGCTGCTAATAAATTCATTAACCCCTGTTGGCGTTGTGCCTGTCGGTACTGTTCCTGTTGGTGTTGTGCCTGTCGGTACTACACCTGTTGGTGTTGTTTCTCTCGGAGTAGTCGTAATTGTAGTGGACTTCGCTTCAGTACTAATATTATTAGTAGGCTTATCTTTGTTTGGAAGATTTACTTCTTTTCTGTCTTCTGAATCCTTTATAGTAGTTTTACTAACTGATAAAGGTTTTCCTTCTGAAGCCTTATCTTCCTCTCTTTTTTTATCCTTCTTTTTCTTACTGTCCTTTTTCTTGTATTCCATTTTTGATTTTCCACAAGAATCTTTTTCAATCTTATAATTTTTCCAGTTATCCTTTGGTTCTTCCCCGTTAATAAATCCGCACATAATAATTATAGGAATATCATCCTTCATCTTTGCTACTGCAACACCAGATATTTTATCGTAGGATAGTCCAATTCCTCCTATATCATCTATTAAGTATTCCTTTGTTAACTCTGCCTTTCCCCCATCTGATACCATAATATTACCCAAGTCTAATATTTTTTTATTATCCTTCTTGTTGCAAATAGCCAAAGCATGATAATCATTACTGTCGCTTCTTAGATTTTGAGCATAGAAGGTAATTTTACATTTATCTCCTTTTGCTTCAATCTTTGAATATCCTGATAAGGTTTTGTCATTAGAACTAGAGTATCCTCTCTCATCTTCTTGTAAAATTATAAAATTTCTATACAATTTATTTAACTGCGACAAACCTTTAGAACCTCCATATTAGATTAATTCTTTACATTATATGCATATTACCTTTAAATATGTTAAAAATAAAACTCGTGAGAATTCTTGCTTTTATAACAAAATTCTCACGAGCAAAACTACATTTCTTCATTAATTCTATCTGCTAATGCAGCAAATTCTTGAATAGTTAGGGTTTCTCCTCTTCTCTTTGGATCTATATTGGCCCTTTCGAAGGCTAATTCAAGTTTTTCCTTGCTTAAGCCAATATTTTTAACTCCGTTCCATAGGGTTTTCCTTCTCATATTGAAGGAGTTTCTTATTATATCAAAAAATAGTTTTTCATTTTGAACCTTTACTCTTGGTTCTTTTAATCTTTCTAGTTTTATGACGATAGAGTCAACCTTTGGTCTAGGTATAAAGCATTGTGGCGGAACCTTTCTTATTATTTCCGTGTTGCAGTAGTATTGAACTAAAAGTGATAAGGATCCGTAATCTTTATTGCCAGGCTTTGCATTTATTCTTTCTGCAACTTCCTTTTGAATCATTATAGTTAAGGATTGAAATTTATGTTTATCCTTTAATAATTTAACTATGATTGGTGTTGTTACGTAATAGGGCAAATTAGCAACTAATTTAACCTTTTCTTCATCACCGATTATTTCATCAAAGTTAACCTTTAATGCATCCTTATGTATTAATTCAAATTTTGGGTTGTTTCCAATCTCCTTTTGTAATATTGGAATTAATTTATCATCAAGTTCTATTGCAACTACTCTTTTAGCCTTATTTAAAAGCTGTGCTGTTAGTGTTCCTACGCCAGGTCCTATTTCTATTACCAAATCTTCCTCAGAAACTTCTGCACCATTTACTATATCTCTTGGTACAGAGTCATCAATTAGAAAATTTTGCCCTAAGCTTTTTGTAAATTTAAAATTATACTTTTTTACTAATTCTGCAGTTTTTATATCCTGTAAATCCATTAGTTCTTCTCTCCTAAGCTTTTTTCTATTTTATTAATTGCTGAAATAAATTCTTCTCTGTCTATGGAGTATTTATTTAATCTATTAAGAATTTGATTGGCATTTCCATATCCTATCCCTAGCTCTTTTCCTAACATTATTCTTCTCTTTTTTGAATCATTATATCCTGTTAGCTTAAAATTAAACATATCTTCTGATTTGTATATTTCCTTATATTCTTCCTCCGATACCCTAGCTCTATTTAAAGCCTCTATTATTACTTCTGGCTTTGCGTTTTCAACACCAATATCATCACCCTTTATTCCATCTTCCTGAGCTATATATGCATGCTTTATTCCCTTTACTCGCTTAGATATAATATTCCTTATTTTTTCCCCAGCAAAATCTGGATCAGTTAATACAATAACTCCCTTTCTCTTTTGAGCATCTTTTATTCTTTCTATAACCTTAGCATTTATTCCAAAACCACCAACTGCTATAACTTCAGCGTCAACTGCCTGCTTAACAGCTGTGATATCGTCTCTACCTTCAACTACTATAACTTCCTTAATCAAATTTTTACTTCCTTTCCTAATAGGGTTACAAATGATAGCCTTCTTAGTTATATAACATCTGCTATCTATTAATTTATCTTTATATATTTATATTGTCAAACAAAAAGCGGATATATATAAAGTCAACGTAAACTTATATATATCCACTTGAAAGATAAAGAAATAAAATCACAAAATAAAGAGTACTCCTTCGAGTACTCCTTATTTATTACCATTCGCCTGGATAAGCTAAGATGTAAACTGGAACGTCATATCTTCTTCCCCAATTATATATGGCTTCTTCATTAGAATTTACATAAACATCTATAATGTTTCCAATTATGGCTCCACCAGTATCTGCAGCTATAGCTTTACCATATCCCTCAACATAAACCAAACTGCCCAGTGGTATAACTCTTGGATCCACTGATATAGTACTTATTCCATTTGGATCCCTAACAGGTGTAGTTCCTGTTGCAGTAATACCTCCACCACTATAAGCAGTTGCTTCAACATATAGTACGCTCTTATAATCTAATAACTGCCCATTTCTACTTGCGATAGTTTTTCTTGTTCCTTGAACAACTACCTTATTAACTGGTTCTGATACGACTCTTGAACTTTTTAAAGTTCTTGAAACTTCCTTGCCATTTTTATAAACAACTTCATAGGCAACTTCTTTTTCTCCAGAAACACCTTCTTGTATTATTTCTTCTATACCGCTATCTAGACTTGAGTCTTCTTCTACAATAACATCAAAGTCTATTGTTTCTTTTGCTAGTTCTTCTTTTACTTCAACTTTTACAAGGTTAATATTTAAATTCTTTGTAATTTGTGAATCTAATGATGGACTTATTTCATCTACTCCTTCATTAAATTCTATACCTTGTGATTTAAGCTGTTCTTTTTCTGCTGCTAGCATTTCTGATATTGTATTTTCTGCTGTATTTATCTCTAATTGTTTATTTCCTACAGTAAGTTTTACTGAAACAGCGCGTTTAATAGATATTGTATCTCCTTCAGACACTCTATCTTCTAAAGATGGTTGTACTTTGTCCTTTGGGGCAACTTCTACACCCATTGTTTCCAACACATCTTTAACAGTCCCCTTGTATGTCACAAATGTTTCTTCTCTATCGTCTATCTTTAATGTTATAGTCTTTCTCATGTTTACGAACGTCGCTGATGCAATTATAGCTAATACCATAATTGCCATCAATATCTTAGCCTTTGGACTTTTAGCAAAATCAGCGATTTGGTATTTTTTTGAATTTACCATCTACTTTACCTCCTTTGGCAAGAGCGTCTTTAGAATTATAATTTAAATAATTATTTTTGTCAAATTTTACACCCTTGCTTATTTCAACTGCCATAAAATGCATAATATGCATACTCTAAAATTTATATATGATAGCTTTTGCAGTTATCTTATTACAAAGTAGATTCATTACTTTAATTTATACATTACACAAAAATAATATTACTTTTTTTTCCAAGGGGTATTTTATATTGTACTTTATATATTTCTATTAATCAACCTTTTAAAATTATCATTTACAGCTATATTAACTTCTATTGGGTCAATTTTTCTTATTGAAGCAATTCTTTCTATTATATATCGGATATAATCTGATTTATTCCTCTTTCCTCTATTTGGCTCTGGGGCCATGTATGGGCAATCTGTTTCAACTAGTATTCTATCTAAAGGAATATTACTTACAACTTCTACAAGTTTTTTGGCATTTTTAAATGTTACTACACCTCCAACTCCTATGTAATAACCTAATTTTATACATTCATTTGCAAATTCCTTACTTCCAGAAAAACAGTGAACTATTCCTTTAACCTTAGGAAATTCTTTTATGATTTCCAATGTATCTTGATGGGCATCTCTATCATGAATAACTACTGGCATATTAAATTCTTCTGCTAACTTCATATATTCTCTAAATACCTTTTTTTGAACTTCTTTTTCAGGGTTTTCATCCCAATAATAGTCTAAACCTATTTCTCCAATAGCAATAATTTTTTTATTACTTTTTATTAATTCTATAATTTCATTTTTAACTTCTAAATTATGCTCATCAGCATTTTCAGGATGAATACCTAAAGCTCCATATATAAAATCATTTTCTTTAGTTAGCTTATTTGTTATTTCTATACTCTTATAACTTGATGCGCAATTTAGTATCCCAATTACACCATTTTCTTTTAGTTCTTTGAATACTTTCTCTCTATCTTCATCAAAGGCCTCATCATCATAATGAGCATGAGTATCAAATATTTTATAATTATTCTCCATATATCCAAACTCCATTTCATTATTATTTATTGACACTTTTTCCCGTTTTTAAACATAATTTGAAATATATATTTTAGTAGATTGTGAATTGTAAAAAAAGAAGATTGTTGGCAATCTTCTTTTTTTACAATAACTTTTTATATTCTACCTAAGTTTCCAATATTGTCAGCATGATCTCCTATTCTCTCTAGGTTACTTATTAAATCTAAGAATACTACACTAGAATCTGCTGAGCAACTTTTTTCATGTAATCTTTTAATATTATTTTGTCTAAACTCATCTTTGAACTTATTTATTTCTTTTTCTATTTCTTTTAATCTTTTAATACTATTTGCATTATTATTACCATAACTATCTACAGATAATTCTATAGCCTCTAATGTTTTTTCAAAAATTAATCCTAATTCTTTTTTTGCTTCCT
>JAAYOT010000202.1 GCA_012520205.1 Clostridiales bacterium | reverse complement strand
TACATTCTACATTAAATCTAATATTATGAAGTATGAGAAATTATAGAGGGTAAAAGAGATGTATACAAAGGGAGACTTTCATATTCACTCTACAGAGTCGGATGGGGAACTAAAGCCGGGAGAAATAGTTTTATTAGCTAAAGAAAGAAATTTAGATATAATTGCCTTAACTGACCATAACACTGTAAGGGGTAATAAACAAGCGGTTAAAGTAGGAGAAATTTTTGGAGTTAAAGTAATACCTGGAATAGAGTTATCTACAAGATATAAGGGAAGCAAAGTTCATATACTGGGCTATTTTGTTGATGATAAATATCAAAGTGATGAATTTAAAATGGTTTTAGATAATTTGCGAAAAAAGAAATTTAAGGCTTGTCAAATTTATTTTCAAGGTAAACTAAGCTTTAAGTCAGAAGGAGGAAAAATATCTACACCAGCAGGAATAGAGTTACTTCATCATTTCAATGCAAAGGTTGTATTAGCTCATCCAACCCTTCTTAAAAGAGAGGCCTTTGAAAAGATAATAGATTTAAATTTTGATGGAATAGAAGCAAGATATTATAGAAATAAGCCTGGAGAAGAAGAATATTTTATAAAAGTAGCTAAAGAAAAAAACATAATATATACTGCAGGTTCAGATTTTCACAGGTTATCTAAAGTAGATTTAAAGCATGGAACCTTAGGGCAAATATATTTAGAAGAAGAGGAAATAGAGAATTTCTTAAATATTTTATTTTGAGAAATAGTCTCATTTTTAAATTCTGTA
This sequence comes from Clostridiales bacterium, assembly GCA_012520205.1. Classification (GTDB taxonomy): domain Bacteria; phylum Bacillota; class Clostridia; order Clostridiales; family Clostridiaceae; genus Clostridium. The sequence continues at coordinate 7,978 of JAAYOT010000202.1, read as the reverse complement.
TGGGGGCTCGGACAGACGGCATTTATTAGCGCAAGGACAAGCCCTCTTACATATTTTGAGCATTGATATTAATAATAACTATTTATATAATAAAAAGAATCAAAGAAATAATATAAACATATGATAAAGAATACTAATATAAATAGGGGATAAAATGTTCATAAGATATAAAAATATAAAAGGAAAAAAGCTTATAGATGTTAGAACTAAAATAGAGTTTGAAACTATGAATATGACACCACATAATATACCGGTGATAAATGAAAAGCAGCATAAAAGAATAAAAAAGTTTTACCCTATAGCTATTTTTATAATTGTTTCATCAATAATAAAAAATAAAGAAGAAATAAAAAATGCATTAATAGAAATGTCAAATAATAAAAGGGAAGAAATTATAATAGCTTGCTCTAGAGGAAGACTGAGGAGTCCCATTACTTACATATATGCAAGAATTCTTGGAATAAGGTGTAAGGTTTTATGGGGTGGGTTAAAGAAAAGATATAAGAAATTAGAGAAAAGTTAAAAGCCAATGCTTAAAAATTAAGCATTGGCTTATTTGATTTCTAAAATAATAATCCAAAATACCGGTACTCTGATTTTGATCCCTATCTCACGATAGGTGGGTGTCCGCACAGATGTTTCAATCAGTTTCAATGCCGCAAAGGGGACTCACATGAAAGTACATTTCCGCATCTAGATATTGAACTCCCGTAGCAAAAGTGTAGGTTCAAAATAAGAGCTTAACGCATATTTCAGACTGTTTTCTTGTTGTGACACTATAATAACATCACTAATAATAAATTTCAAGTGATTTTATTATGGAAATTTCAACATATATATATAAAGTTCTTATTCTTTTCCTAAAATTTGTCTAGAATGATAATCTTTTGATTTATTTTGCTCATAATTTTTATAATAGTCTTTTTTAAAAATATAAGAATAAATTATATTTAAAATATAATTAAAAGAAATTTGTGAAGCAAAAGGGGCAATTTTATCATCAATAGACTCGCAATTTGGAACTAAAATACTTAAATCTATTAGTTTATTAAGGGTACTGCCTTCAGAAGCAGTAATTAAAAGTGATTGGATTCCTTTCTTTTTAAGTAAAAGTGCATATTGGGTATAGTCATAATGCTTGCCACTATAAGTTAGAAAAATTACAATATCCGATTTTGTAGCATTTAAAACATTGCAAGAACCAGCATTTAGCTTATCTGCTAAAATAACATATTTATTTATTTTCATCATTTTATTTGCAAAGTTTAAAGCACTTATGTAAGAATCGCCCTTAGCAAAAATAAAAATACGTTCTGCATCACTTATTAAGGGTAAAGCCTTATTTAAATCTTCGTTATTTAACATTAAATAAGACCTATCAATAATTTCCTTAGTCAAGTCTGCCATCTTCCTGCAAATTTCTTTATTAGAATCCTTTTCACTAAAGGGTATATTAAAGTCGATTTTATTTTGTAAGTTATAAGAATTTTCTACTTCCTTAATAAGCTGAATTTTTAACTTCTTAAATCCATCTAAACCTAGCTTACGACAAAAACGTATTATAGTTGTATTTGAAGTAAAAGTTTCTTTTGCAAGTTTTTGTATTGTTAGATTCTCAATGTTATCAAGATTTTTTAAAATATATTCTGCTATTACTTTTTCTGTATCATTAAAATCAGGATTATGATTAATATTATCTAAAAGCATGGTTTATCTCTCCTTTTAATTATTATATAGCAGCTTTATTTTTACTTCAAATATAGAATAAGCTAGCGGTAAGAAAGTAAGAGGGAAGAAGTAAAAGTAACAGGTAAAAAGTGAAAAGTAAAAAATAAAAGGTAATAGCTAAGAGGTAAAGGGTAAGGATAAAGAAGTACAAAGTAAAAGGTAATAGGTAATAGGTAATAGGTAAGAGATGGGGGAAAGGTAAGTACTAAAAGTTACAAGAAAGCAGAAAATTATAAAAAGTTTTGTTACTATTTTTCTCAATTCCTTAAGATCCGTTGATAAATAGGGTTAAGTGGATAATAATTAAGTTAAGTTGAAGGGGAGGTAGTATATATGAAGGATAAGAAAGAATTGAAAATTGTAATTTGTGGTGGAGGTAGTACTTATACACCTGGAATAGTAAAAAGTTTATTAGTAGAAAAAGAAAATATAAATATTGGTGAATTATGGCTTTATGATATTGATGAAGAGCGTCAAAGAAAGGTTGCTCTAATAGTAAATGAAGTTGTAAAAACTTATGCTCCAGAAATAAAAATGGTTTTAAGTGTTAAACCAGAGGAAGCTTTTAAGGATGCAAATTTCATTATGGCACAAATGAGGGTTGGAAAGCTAACTATGAGAGAAACTGATGAAAGGATTGCCCTAAAACATGGTGTGGTTGGACAAGAAACTTGTGGACCAGCAGGAATGTCCTATGGCTTAAGAACCATTTATCCTATGGTTGAATTAATAGATTACTGTGAAGAATATGCAGCAGAGGATTATTGGATAATTAACTATTCAAATCCAGCAGCAATTGTGGCTAAGGCTACTCAAAAATTACGTCCAAGTGCAAGAATTTTAAATATTTGTGATATGCCAGTGGAAATTATAGCTAGAATGGCAGAAATTCTTAAAACTGACCTATCCCATTTAGAAGTTGATTACTTTGGATTAAATCACTATGGCTGGTTTACATCTGTACGTAAAGATGGGGTAGATGTAACAGAAGAGCTTAAAGAACACGTTAGCAAGTATGGATATTTATCAGAAGAAAGTTACAAGGATGCCTTAGTTAAGGATCCAGACTGGGCCCATACTTTTGAAAACCAAAAGCATATCTTAAACTTATTTAAAGATTATTTACCAAACACTTATATGCAATACTACTTATTAAGTGATGAAATTGTTAAATATTCAGATCCTAACAACACAAGAGGAAGTCAAGTAATAAATGGGCGTGAAAAGAGATTATTTGAAGCAGTGGAAGCTCACGAAAGAGGAGAAGATGTTGATTTAACTCAATTCTTTGTTGGTGTACACGGAGAATTTATAGTAGATGTTTTAAAATCCCTAGCCAATGATTTAAGATCAAGACACTTAGTAATTGTAGAAAACAATGGAGCAATTGCTAATGTTCCTGATGATGCAATGGTAGAAGTTCCAGCTTATATTACAAGCCATGGACCAGAACCAATCCGTCAAGGAGAAATACCTAAGTTCTACAAGGGCTTAATTGAACAACAAGATGCCTGTGAATCATTACTTGTAGAAGCAGCTATTAAAAATTCCTATGACACAGCATTAAAAGCTTTTGTTATGAATAGAACAATTCCATCATCCTTTGTTGCAAAAGCAGTGTTAGATGAATTAATGGAAGCTAATAAGGAATACTGGCCAGAATTAAGATAGAAGATTAGATAAAGACTTTGTACTAGCTGCAAGGTCTTTATTTATTATAAGAAAAATGAATGATTAACTTCCCTTAATCTAATAATAGTAGTAAATAAATCTACTAAAAATTAAGGAAGTGAAACAAATGAAAAAGAATAAAGAAAAAAGATATAAATATATGATAATTATTTTCCTAGCAGCCTTTATTACTTCTTTAGCAGTGTTTTTTTACTTCAGAAATGACACGGGACTAAATGTTACAGCAGATAATGATTATATCATTGTCCCAAAGCCCCTCTTGTATGTGCCAGGGAAGGGAGAATTTACTTTTAAAGAAGCTACCTCAATTTATGTAGCAGGAAATACAGAAGAAGAAACAGAGGAAATTGCTAAAATTGCAGAATACTTTAAAGGAAAAATAAAACCTGCAACAGGTCTTGAACTACCTATTATTAAATCTCAAGAAGTTCCAGTAGGAAGTGTATATTTAACAACTATAGATGGGAAAGAAGACAAGGGTAATGAAGGTTATGAAATAATAACTAGCCCAGAAAATATAAAAGTTATAGCCTATAGGCCAGAGGGACTATCAAGGGCAGTTCAAACCCTAAGACAAATGCTGCCTACAGATGTTGAAAAAGATACCCTAGTTCCAAATGTAAAATGGAGCATTTCTTCTTCCACCATAGAAGATAAGCCTGAATATGAATATAGGGGCTTAATGATTGATGTAGCAAGGCACTTTTTTACATTAGATGAAATTAAGGGGCAAGTAGAAAATGCAGCTTAATTTAAAATAAATAAAGTTCACTTACACCTTAGTGATGACCAAGGCTGGCCTTTAGAAATAAAAAAGTGGCCCGACTTAGCTAAAAAATTGGAGGAAGCACAAAGGTAGGCGGGGGAACTGGAGGCTACTACACTCAAGAAGAATTTATAGATCTAGTAAACTTTGCTCAAGAAAGATATGTAGAAATAATACCTGAATTTGATATGCCAGGCCATAGTAATGCAGCCCTAGCCTCCTATGGATTCTTAAATCCAGATGGCAAAAATAGTTCAAAAGTATGGAAAAACTCCAATAGGCTGGGACCCAATAGATACTTCTCCAGACACAGATTCCTCTGTGGTACTGCAAAATTGGAAAGATTCCAATGCTTCAGCTAGAGAAAAAAATATGAAGATGATTATTTCAATTGCAGGAAAAACATATTTAGATATGAAATATAACGAAAGCACCCCTTATGGCTTAGACTGGACACCAAAGGAAGAAAGAAATTGGGTTGAGTATAAAATAAGGTTGGAAAAGCAGAAGGAGAGACTGAAAAATCAAGGGATAAATTTTTATATTTATTATTCACCTCAAAATTTTGAAAATACTTATATAAAAAAATTAAAAATATTGGTTTTATGCGAATATACGTTCTTTAATATGTCAATAATTATAGCTAGGTAACTATTCTAAATACCAATAGAAAATGATAAAATAGAGGTGTAACATGAGTGAGAATAATAAGAACAATATTCACGATAAAAGTTATAGAGACTTATTTTCTAACAAAGAAACATTTCTAAATTTAATCCAAAGCTTTGTTAGCGATACGTGGGGTAAGAAATTAACTAAAGATAACTTAGTATTAGTTAATAAATCCTACATATTATCCGACTATGAAGAGCAAGAATCAGACATAGTGTATAAGGCTAACTTCGATGGAAATGATGTATATTTTTATGTTTTATTAGAATTTCAAAGTTCTGTAGATTTTAGAATGCCAATAAGGCTGCTGCTCTATATGATAGAAATATGGAGAGAAAAGTTAAAAAACACTAAACTCAATGAATTTAAAAGAAAGTCCTTTAGACTTCCAGCTATAGTTCCAATTGTTTTATATAATGGTAAAAACAAATGGACTGCAGCTAAAGAATTAAGGGATGTAATTAGTAATAGTGAAATTTTTGGAGATAATATATTAAACTTCAAATATAAGTTTATTGATGTTAATAGGTTCGAAAAGGAAGAACTTTATAAGAAGCAAGATATTTCTTCAGCTATATTTTTACTAGATCAAAATATAAATAGAATTGAGTTTTACAATAGACTAAAAGACATAATAATAGGATTTAATAAACTTTCAACAGAAGAAAAAATACAGCTCAAACGCTGGTTAATGAATATAAATATAGCGGAAAAAGATTTTAAAGAGAATATTGAAAAGATATTTAATGCTAATAAAGAGGAGGTTTTAAATATGACTTCTAATATTTCAAAAGGCTTAGAAAAATTAAAGGAAGATGGTAAAATTGAAGGAAAAACTGAAATTTTAATTAAACAATTATCGAAGAAATTTAAATCTATACCAGAAGAATATATTGAAAAAATTAAATCCTTACCTGAAAACATCATTGAAAATATAGCAACTGATATTTTTGATATTCTAACTGTTGAAGATTTGAAAAAGTATTTTTAACATACAAAAAAAGAGCTATCCCTAATAAAACATCTATAGATATCCTTGCTTTATTTAACCCTTCAGTTAATATTTCCCCATTCTTTACAACTGTAATTGGTGAACTGTTAAGAATTTTTCTTAAGGCTGGAAATTTAAGAATTACAAATAAGGAAATAAGATAAAGAATCACTAATACAACAGTTGTAATCATTGATCCCTCTAGCCCAAGACCTTCATCAGATAATGGATGGGCAATAATATTTCCAATTACTAAGGCAATAACAAAATCTAGCAGCCTTAATTGGGAGAGGGTACGCTGCCCTAGGACTTTAGCAACAACTAATAAAAAGAAATAAGCAACAGTGGCACCAAGAATCCAATCCATAGCTGTTAGTGTTTCCTGAGATTGAAAGAAATCCAACATATAATTTTTCTCCATTTTCTTTAAAGTTATATATAGTCTTATAGATAATAACAATCTTATTCTAACCAAATAGTAAGGAAATAATTTAAAGCTTACTATTACAGGATGAATTATTAACTTGCGATCCACCCATAATGAGCATTTTAATTCAGGAGCAAATGTTAATAGGGTAAAGCAGTTTAAGGAAAATAAGGAGTGGATGATAAAACAGATACAAGCAGCTTTAAATTAAGGAATGTTAACAATAGGTAACAACTATAACATAAATCCCTTTAATATGTTAAGATATTAAAAGAGACAAAACATAGTTCACTGGAGGGAAATTAATGATAAAACTTATAGCATCAGATATGGATGGGACATTATTAAATAATGACCATGATATAGATAAGGAAACAGTAGAAGCCATTAGAAAGGCAGAAGAGGCAGGAATAATATTTGCCATATCTACAGGGAGAGAATATGATAGCGTCAAGGTGGTATTAGATAAACACAATATTAAAGCTCAATGTGTACTTTCAAATGGTGCAGAGTATAGAGATGAGGATGGAAATATTATAGAAGTACTAAATATAAAACAGGAAAGTGCCAGGGAAATTGTAGAGATACTGCATGAAAATAAATTACCATCTCGTATATTTACTAATAAAGGTACATTTACTACTTCTACAAAAGAAGAAGCCCTACAAGAAATTGTTTATAGAACCATGAGTTTTAATAAAGAATTATCAGAAAGTGAAGCTAGGAAAATAGCAGAAAAATTACACTTCTTTACATCATTAAAATTCGTAGATGATATCAATAAGTTCTTTGAAGATGGGATAGAAGTAAGAAAATTTGTTGCTTTCCATAATGATATAGATCTTTTAAATAAGATAAAAGAAAAAATAAGTGGAATTGAAGACCTAGAAATAACATCTTCATTTTACGATAATATAGAAATCACTAATAGTAAGGCTAAAAAGGGAACAATCTTAGAAAAAGTAACTAGAAAAATGGGATTAAAAAATGAAGAAGTTATGATCTTAGGGGACAGTTTTAACGATTATTCAATGTTTGAAGTATTCCAAGAAACTGTTGCCATGAAAAATGCAATACCAGAAGTTAAGGCTATTGCAAAATACATAACAGATACTAATGATAACTTAGGGGTTGCTAAGGCTATATATCATGTTCTAAATAATAGTATGGAAAAAATGATTAAGTAAATACTAATAATATAGAACACAAAAAGGGTGAAAATTATGAAAGCTTATAAAATAAAAATAGAACTTACCGGGAGCAAACCATTAATATGGAGAAGAGTATTAGTACCAGAAGAAATTACATTTGAAAGATTACATGATGTAATTCAGTTTGCCATGGGATGGGGAAACGACCACCTATATGACTTTAACTTAAAAGAAGAAAAATTACGTATTACTAGTGATGAAGAAGTTATAAAGGAGTTTGAATACTATTCTAAATTAAAGCTTACAGAAAAAAATGACCCTAATGGATACATAAGAAAGAGGCTAGAAATAAAGCCAAAACTTAGCAGCAAAGTAAAAATAGATAAATATCTAATAAAAGAAAAAAATATAGAATATGTATATGATTTTGGAGACTATTGGAAACATAATATAACCTTAGAAGAAATTATAGAAGATTATGAATATGCTTATCCAATGTGCATAGAAGGAGAAGGGGCATGTCCACCGGAGGATGTGGGTGGAATATATGG
>JAAYOT010000201.1 GCA_012520205.1 Clostridiales bacterium | reverse complement strand
TAATAGGAGCCTTTTTATCCATTTCCTTAAAAAAGGGCTTTGCAAGTTCCCTTCTTAAAGGTGTCTTTATTCCTAAGAACTCAAATTGATTCTTCATATAGGCCTTCATTGGAATGGAGTTGTCTGGGTTTTTATGTTGTTTAAATGTATCTATTATGTTCAAGTTGATCATTCCTTTATTTCTTTTAATAGGATTGTGCTAATTAAAATTAAGAGATTATATAGTCGTAAATATCATCTCTTACAGCAGTATCAAGTTTATAGCTAATCTCAACTGCATTTTTATTTCCTACCTTTATTGGATGGGGATTTCCAAAAGCAGATATTTCACCAAGATAATAGAATTCTTTAGAAGTTTTATCATCCTTATTTTTTCTAACAAATAAATGTATTCTTGTACCTGTTTCTTTTGCATTATATATTTGTTTAACATCTGATGAATCAGCTGTTCTACCTGATTTTGATATTGCAATTAAATTTGATGGGGATATAAATCTATCTTCATATTTAATTGTTTCACTAATTTCTTCACTTTTATTATAGTTAATAAAAACAGGGAAGGTATTAGTTTTCTTGTCATATTTGTAACCGCCTATATTTAATGCAACTTCACCTTTTTCCCAATCAAGCAATCTACAAACATCTTCATAGGTATATTTTTCATAAAGGGCAAAGTTTGTATCCTTATATCTATGGCTATATGATTTAGTATATCTATAAAGGGCGAAGTCAATTAGTTCTAGGATAACATTCTTAAAATCTATATTTTCAAGTAATGCTTTAAAAATATTTGAAGTCTTATAATCATTACCCTCTTTTTCAATGAAAATACAATTTTTATAAGTGTCTTTAGAACTACCACTAGCAAAATTATTTATTAGATTATTTACTATTGAATCTTTAGTATTATCATTAAATGCAATACCGTACTCCATATTTAATATATCTTTAGCTTTTGAAATTAAATTATCTTCATTATTTATTGCAAGATTAATAGTTATAAGTTCATGAGGTCTTTTTCCAGAAGCAAATTTTTTACTTATATATTCAATAAATTCTTCCTCTAATTTACTTAATTTAATTGAATAATCCTTCTCATATTTGCTTAAAAATTTATGATAAGATCCAAGGGAATTATTATTAAATATTAATAGTGGATCTATGGAATCAAATTTATCAAATTCTTTTAATTTTGGAATTCTACCTAGTTTTTGCTTTAAGTTTAAATAGTTTTCTTTTATTAAGGCTACACTATTAAATTTTGCCTTATCAATAGATTCAAATATCCGTTTTTTCGATACTTCATCAAAGTTTATTGTTGAACAACCAGGTATAATTCTATTACCTTCTGAAACATATTTTCTTATAGTATCCTTGTTATAACTTTTATCTCCAGACAAAGCTATTGGAATTAAAAAGTTCTTATCATAGTTTCCAACAAAATCTAAAATGACTACATATTCTTTGTGGCTAAATTTTCTAAGGCCACGACCTAATTGTTGAACAAAAATAATTGCAGACTTGGTAGGTCTAAGCATGATAACTTGATTTATAGAAGGAATATCAACACCTTCATTAAAAATATCAACAGTGAATATGTAATCTAAAGAATTTTCCTCCTCATCTTGTTCTAATCTTTTTATAGCCTCATTACGTTTATCTTGAGGGTCATCACCTGTCAAATGAGTAGTATTATAACCTCTTTCGTTAAATTTCATAGATAGACGTTTAGCTTCTTCTTTATTACTGCAGAATATAAGTCCCTTAACTCTTTCACCACAGTAGCCATAGAAATTTATTTTATCAATAATATGATTAACTCTCTCATCATCGATAAGTAGGTTAAAGTCAGACTTATCTTCAATTTCTTTTCCATTTATGCTTATATCTTGAATTCCAAAATAATGAAATGGGCAAAGCAAGTCCTCTTCAAGTGCTTGTTGAAGTCTTATTTCATATGCAATGTTATAATCAAATAATTTAAATATATCAAAATCATCAGTTCTTTCAGGAGTTGCTGACATACCAAGTAAAAATTTAGGAGTAAAATGATTTAGTATCTTTTGATAACTAGCAGCTCCAGCCCTATGGACTTCATCTATTACAATATAATCAAATTCATTTTTAGAAAGGTTTAATAAAATATTGTCTTTAGATAAAGTTTGAATAGTTGCAAAAACTATATCCTTATTAAAGTCCTTTGAATTTCCAGAGAGTATTCCAAGGGACTTAGTATCCCCGAAAACATTTTGATAACTTTCTAGAGCCTGTTTTGCAATTTGTTCTCTATGTACAATAAATAGGCCTTTGTTTGGATTAAATTCTCTTACGTCAAAGGCTGAAAGATAAGTTTTTCCTGTACCTGTTGCAGAGATTAGCAGAGCTTTAGTCTTTCCCTCAAGCCTTAGTTTCTTTAAGGAATTTATAGCAGAAGTTTGCATTTTATTTGGTTTTAATTTGTATTGGGCTAAACTTGGAACCTTAGTATTCCTTGTTATTTCCCTTTGCTTTTTATAGATTTCTTCATAAGTATTAAGTATTTCTAAAGTTAAAGGTTCGCTATCTTTCCACATGGACCTAAAATCCTTTAATACAGATCCTGTTAGTTCACCTTCTTCAAGAGAAGAAAGTTTAATATTCCACTCTTTATTTTTAGTTAAAGCATTTTGAGTTAGATTTGAACTACCAACAATTATTTTATAATGATCTGAGTGTTTAAATATATAGCCTTTAGTATGGAAATTTTCTTTTGTATACATCTTAAGTTCTAAATTAGAAAAAGAAAGTAGTTTCCTCAGTGCTTTTGGTTCACTGAAGTTTAAATAATTAGTAGTTATTATTTTGCCTTTTATGCCTTTCGAATTAAGAATTCTTAATGTCTCTAAAAGTGGGATTATTCCACTATAAGTTATAAAGGCAACTGATATCATAAATTCTTCACATTTAGAAAGTTCTGTTGTTATATCTGCTAAAACTTTTGTACCTTGTTTATAATTATTGATAATTAATTTTGGTCTTAATGCTAAATTTGAGTCAATAAGACTATTAACTAGTGAGGTTTCAGCAGAATTTATAATGTCTTTATATATGTTAGGATTTATGCTTTCTTCAATTGGCTTTATATTAATATTTGATTGGATAATATCTGTATGATTATCTAAAACAATATCCTTCATTGTTATATCCTTTCAATTGCTAAAATATTTTTATGTATTATAAGAAATAAAGACAAGGGAAGACCTGTCTTTATGTTATTACTCATTATGGGTTTTTATTAATTTCTTTACTGCAGGTATATCGGCAGGGGCCCATTTTAAACTATCTAGATACTCCTTAGGCATCCAAATAAGTTTAGCATGCTCACTTGCCTTAGGTTCACCACTAACAAGTTTACATTTAACAGCAATTAAGTTAACAATAATATTTTCATATTCGTGGGTGTTATCATCAAATACTGATATAAAATCAATATTGCAGTCAAGTTCTTCTTTTATTTCTCTTACAACTGCATCAGCAATTGTTTCACCCTCTTCAATTTTACCACCTGGAAATTCCCAGTAGTTAGGAAGAGACATATCTTTAGAACGTAAGGCACATAGTATTTCAGAATTATTATTTTCAATAATTGCGCCAACAACCTTTACTAATTTCTTCATATAAATTCACCTCTAAAATTATAATAACATAAATTTTGT
>JAAYOT010000022.1 GCA_012520205.1 Clostridiales bacterium | reverse complement strand
GCTTTCATTAGGCAAAGAAGCTTTAATATTTAAAGTTAATTAATAATAAGATGTAGCTTTAGTAAGACAGACTTACTGAAGCTACATCTTTTTTCATGAGTTAATTCACGGAATAATGTGGGCATATAATATTGACATTACATGCTAAAACCTATATATTGAAAGTTAAAAATGTTACTTCAAAAGTTCAATACAAAGGCAAAAAAGAGGGGGATTAGCATGAATTCAAAGCTAAAAATAATTTTTTCCATGATGGTATTTGGAACCATTGGAATTTTCGTAAAGAACATTTCACTTTCTTCTGGAGAAATTTCTTTATTTAGGGCAATTATTGCAGCTATTGCAATAATAATTTATAAATTAATAATAGGAAAGAAAATAAAATTTTCTGAAGTTAAAAAGGATCTGCCCTTGCTTTTCCTATCAGGAGTAGCAATGGGCTTTAATTGGATTTTACTTTTTGAAGCCTATAAATACACCACAGTTTCAATTGCTACATTAAGCTATTATTTTGCACCTGTAATAGTTATGGTGGTATGTCCAATTATATTTAAAGAAAAGATGACAGTAAAACAAATAATTTGCTTTCTTATGGCAACAATTGGATTAATAATGGTAATTAATATTAGTGGCATAGATAAAGCTAATAATAACGGTATTGGTATAGCCTTTGGGGTAGGCGCAGCGGTGCTTTATGCAACAGTTATAATACTTAATAAGTTTATTAAAAATGTTACAGGAATTGATAGAACCTTAATTCAATTTTTTGTTGCAATTATAGTTTTATTTCCCTACGTATTAGCAACTACAGGAATTAATATAGGAAATTTAGAGACTAAAGGAATAATAAATCTTCTTATACTTGGTATTATACATACAGGAATAACTTACTGTTTATATTTTTCATCCCTTAAGGATTTAAAAGGTCAAGAAGCAGCAATTTTAAGTTATGTTGACCCTCTTGTAGCAATAATTATTTCAGTAGTAATTTTAAGGGAAACAATTACTGCTATGCAGTTAATTGGTGGAATGCTTATTTTAGGCTTTACATTATTAAATGAAATTAATATAAGTATAAATACTAAAAAAGTTAAGGAATATTAAAATAACAAGATTATATTCAACACTTTCTTATTAATATGAATAAAAAGATTATTTTTGGGCAAAAAAATATTAATATAGTAATTTTAAATAATATAAAACTATTATTTTGATTATTATATAAACAAAAGGGAAGGTGTTGAGTATGAAAGTTGTAGCAGTAAAAAAAGATGGTAATGGAACTATAACAGAGTATAAATTAGATAATGGAAATATTATTAATCAAGAGCAAGCTATTCAAATGGCAGAAGCTAAGGAATTAGAGGGTTGTAATGTAGGTACTGCACGTAATGGAAAAAGATACATTAGAAGTAATGCCGATGGTGATGAATCAAACAATTTAGATCAACTGCCAACATTCTAAAAATATATAATATAAGTAATTTTTATAGATGGTGCTGTTCATTGTGCGACAGCACCATTATTTTTTTTATCTAACTAAATACTTTTTCTTCAAAGCCTGCAAAGTTTAAAGTAATATTTAAATTGCCATTTCTGCACCTTAATTCATCAATAAATTTTTTCTGATTTGTATCAAGTTTCATATGAATTATATAGTGAATTTCATACAAAGCACCAAAATCTCTAGTTTTTATAGTTTCTATATTCCAGGAGTCTGTATATTTATTTAATATATCATCGAATATGCCATCATAATTTAAATCCTCTGGTATAGTGATTTTTAGCTTTGAGGTTTTATTTTTAGGTATCGCAAAATTTAATTTATTTAATAGCATTACAAAAGAACAAAGTATAATTGTAAAAATAAAAGCATATCCTATGTAACCCATTCCGCAAGTTAAGCCAACGGCTAATGTAAAGAATATATAAGTAATATCTTTAGGGTCCCCTGGAGCACTTCTAAAACGAATAATTGAGAATGCACCTGCTAAGCTAAAAGCCCTTGCTACATTGTTTCCAACTAAAAGAATTATTATTGCTATTATTACTGGAAGCATTGTTAAGCTTATTGTAAAGCCACTAGCATAGCCTTCTTTTTTGTGAGTTTTCATATATGCAAAACTTATTGCTAAACCTAAGATTAATGATGATCCAATAACTAATAATGCATTTGTTAAAGTAAATGCTTCTCCTGTTGTTGTTGATATAATTGTTTCTAACATACGTATTTCCTCCTGTTAATGTTGTAAAATGTATTGTAAGTATATTTAGCATATTCATTTCCGTATTTAGAAAAATGAGAATTATATATTTTTAAATCTGAAAGAATCTTTGTAAACCATACTGGAATAGCACCTAAGATTTTTACTTCCATAAGATATATATTTGGCCCAAGTAAATCTTCACCATAATTACCCTTCTCTAGGTCTAAATCATCTCTTCTTGTAGTTATTTTAGAGTCAAAGGTTATTCTAAAATCATGATCATCCTTAGCAAAGAAAGCTTTCCTACTATAGCTTATATAAACTTTAGAAGTTATTGTATTTTTACTAAGATGATATTCTATTTCGTTAAGTACCTGGTTGCTTACATAATCCTTGGTTTCAGGGCGCTGACCAGATTCTAAAAATTTATAGGCTTCATTTAAAGTAATTACAACCCTTCTTTTATTGACTATACCGTTTATTTTTTTCTTTAATTCTAAAAATACGGTGTCATTTTTACTTTTTGGAATACTATAGCTTCTAAGCCTTAATTTTTCTTTATAATAAGGCTTGTCAATTGAATGTCTAATTATAGAATTATCATCAGTATCATAATATATATTATAAATACTATAGTTCTTGCCGCCCTTACAGAATTTGTCTAAATTCATATATTGAGATAAAAGTGGTATAAGCAAGTCGTATTGCTTTTTAGTTAAAATAAATTTTTTTTCATACCTTTTAAAGGATTTTATTGCCATATTCTAGCCTCCAATAACTTAAATTATTTTATGGCTTAATTATAGGAGGTGAACCTTAAACAAATCTTAAATATAATAAAAATAAATACAGACAAAACTATATGTTCAAATTATGTTTGATTTTTAAGTAAAAAATGGTAGAAATTAGTTTTATAAATAGCTGATATTTATAATTATATAGACATCAGTTGTTTTTTATTTAATATTAATTTTGAAAGCTTTGGTACAAGCTCTAAGATAAGACTTTATATAAAATTTTAATAAAAAGCCTGATATGTATTTGAAATATATGGTATCAATGTAGGGAGAAGAGAGGATTATGGAATAAATAAATTTGTAACCTTATTATTAATTTGGGTTAACATAAATATACATAAGTGTAAAGAATAGTTGATTTATAAAGAAATAAGTAATATAATAATAAGGGAATATTTAGAAGAGGAGATGAAATTCATGGAAAACAATGTTAAAGAGAAGAAGTTGGGGGCTGGCATAATTACTATGTCAATTATTTTTATATTAATATATGCTTTTCTTATTTTTGTTAGGGGAGCAGCTATAATGAATCTTGATGCGTTTAATAATCTTTTAGTATCACAAGGAGCTCCTAAAACAACTAGTGGACAGTTAATTTTTTTATTAATGATTTCGATTTTTATGCTAGTGTCACTGATACTAATTTTATTTAAAAAAGGAATTGGAGTTTATTTATTTGCTGGTGTACAGGCAGTGTCTATAGTTTATACAATAATAACTACTGGTTTATCAATTCTTACTTTAATAGGTATTTTAATAGATCTTATACCTGTAGCATTATTGTTATATTTCATATATAGGAAAAAAGATATATATTTCAATAAGTAAAAGTTTAATAAACAAATATTTAAAATTAAAAGGTATTAAGAATTAAAAAAATTCTTAATACCTTTTTTTATGTGTGAAAATTCATATAAAATGTGATTATTTACAGTTAAATTTACTAATGAACAGATTGGATTTAAAACGTTGAAACTATTTTATGTATTTAGTAGGATAATATTACAAAGTGCTTTGTAAATAATTTATGAGGAGAGAGAATTATGAGCAAAAAAAGTGGCTTAATGGAGAAAGTTCAACGTTTCGGGGGAGCAATGTTTACACCAGTTTTACTTTTTTCATTTGCTGGTATTAAGGTTTCATTATCAATTGTATTTAAAAATCAAGATATTGTTGGAAACTTGGCTAACCCAGAAGGAATGTGGTATAAGTTCTGGTATGTAATAGAACAAGGGTCATGGACAGTATTTAATCAATTACCGTTATTATTTGTAATAGGGCTTCCTATAGGTCCTGCTAAGAAAAATAATGTAAGAGCAGCATTGGAATCATTAGTAGTATATTTAACTTTTAATTATTTTGTAAATGCAATGTTAACATTATAGGGACCATCCTTTGGAGTTTATTTTGCTCAAGAGGTTGGTGGTGCAAGCGGTCGTAGTATGATAGCAAGTATTAAAACTCTTGATACAGGAACGATAGGAGCAATATTAATTGCTGCCATAGTTGTATATTTGCATGATAGATTCTTTGATACAGAACTGCCTGAATGGCTAGGTGTATTTAAGGGGTCATCACTAGTTGTTATAGTTGGTTTCTTTGTAATGCTGCCAGTAGCACTTCTTGTGTGTTTAATTTGGTCAAAAATCCAGGGTGGAATTGGTAATTTACAAGGCTTCTTAAAAGAATCAGGAGTGTTTGGAGTAGGTATTTATACTTTCTTAGAAAGAATACTAATTCCAACAGAACTTCACCACTTTATATATACGCCATTTATTTTTGGACCAACAGTTGTAGAAAATGGTATTTCCATGTATTTTCCACAACATTTACAGGAATTTGCTACTTCAGCTCAAAGTTTAAAAGCAATGTTTCCAGAGGGAGGTTTTGCATTACATGGATTATCAAAAGTTTTTGGGTGCACAGGAATAGCACTAGCTATATATTCTACAGCAAGAGCTGAAAAGAAGAAAGCTGTAGCGGGATTATTAATTCCAGCAACATTAAACAGCTGTCTTTGCAGGTATAACAGAGCCACTTGAATTTACATTATTATTTATTGCACCTGCATTATTCGTAGTTCACTCTGTTTTAGCAGCTGCACTTTCAGCAACATCCTATGCTTTTGAGTAGTAGGAGATTTTGGATCGGGCATGATAGACTGGGCTGCTAAAAATTGGATTCCATTATTTAAATATCATTTAGGAACTTATATAACACAAATAGTAATAGGATTAATTTTTACAGGAATTTGGTTTATAGTATTTAGATATTTAATTTTAAGATTTAACTTTAAGACGCCAGGTAGAGAAGATGATTCTGAAGAAACAAAACTTTATAGAAAATCTGATTATAAAGCAATGAAGGAAGCGGCAGCTTCAACAAAAGAAGATGCAAGAGACATAAAAGCAAGAAGATTTTTAGAACTCCTTGGTGGCAAGGAAAATATAGTTGAAGTTACCAATTGTGCAACTAGGCTTAGAGTAACAGTTAATGATGAATCATTGGTTGCTCCAAATAACGAGTTTAAAGAGGCGGGAGCTCATGGATTGGTGCAAAAGGGAAAAGCAGTACAAGTTATTGTAGGTTTATCAGTTACTCAAATTAGAGAGATATTTGAATGACAATTAAGATATAATAGCGAATTTTTGAGATAGATTCATTAATTCTTCCTTTATTATAAAAAACTATCTTTCCATTAATTAAATAATAAACTGCTTTAGAAATTATACGAACAATTAAAGTGCTTGTAAGAATCTGCAAGATATAGATAAATTAATAAAAATAAAACTATTAAATAGTAAAAATTATAGAAATAATTGTTGCCTTAGAATTTTGTATAGAAGCAGGAATAAGTTATATAAAATATGAAAATGGCATTTTTAAGCCAGCTCTTTTACCACGATTAACTTTATGAGTCAGGACATTGCAATGTTCTAATTTGCTTATATCTTGGAAAATATGATTAAAGGAATTAGCACTTACATCATTTACAACAATAATTTCCAATATTCCATATTTCAGCAGCCCTTTAACAAAATCTAATAAATTTGGTATCGTATTTAAAGCTAATATTACAACGGTACTATTAATATTATTTGAATTTTAATTAGATAATTATATCACTTACTTCAATAATTATCTTTATTTAGTATTATATCCTTATAAGGAGATTTTTTTAACGTTGTTTACTATTTTATCGGTATTTATACAAAAAACATGATAATATTACATATATTTGAATAAAAGGTAATTATGAGATATAATGATGAAGGCAAATATATAATTTTTGGGAGGATTTATGAATATATTAATAGTTGAGGATAATACACTTCAGAGTAGTTTATTGAGAAAAATGATAGAAATGAATTATATTGATATAAGGGTATATGAAGCTAGATCTAAAAAAGAGGCTATGAGTGTTATTGAAAAAGTAGAAATAGATTTATTCTTTTTAGATATTAATTTAAAAGATAGCTCAGGATTAAGGTTAGGAGAAAATATTAGAAAAATTAAAAAATATGAATTAGTTCCTATAGTTTTTGTAAGTGGAGAAATTTCATATATAGTAGAAGCTTTAAAAAAAGTTAATTGTCATGATTATATAACAAAACCCTATAAGATGGAAAGTATATTAAAAATAATTGATAAGTTTTTCAAGCATAAGAACGAAATTGTTGATGAAAATTACATTTGGTTTAATACTGTTGATGGTATAAAAGTAAAGATATATATAAAAGATATAATATTTATAGAATATTACTTAAGAAGATGTATTATACATACTTTATATGGAGGATACAGAATACAATCCAATGGACTAAATAAAATAATTAGTGAAATAAATTATAAAAATATAATAAGAACTCATAAATCATTTGCAGTAAACCTGGAACATATAAAAGAAATAAGACAATTAAATTCAAAGCTTTGGGAAATAAGTTTTTATAATTATGATAAAACAAGTGAGTTGAGCTATAGTTACAAAAATGAATTTTATGAAAGAATCTAAAGTTATTAAATAAATTATATAAAAGTAAGGATTAGAATTACATTATTAATTCTAAACCTTATTTTTTTTACTATAAGACACTAAAGATTAAATATTAAATTGAAAAATTTCGCTTCAAAAGGAATATAACTTATGAAGTGTTCCGTTAAGTACAAATTTTTTGCATTTAAATCAAGATTTTAACATAAAAGTTTATTTTATATTAGAATATTTGTAGGGAATGGGGGGAAAGTGTTATGAGATATAAATATTTAGTGAAGCAGCATGATATAACAGACTGTGCGGCAGCATGTTTAGCAACAATATGTATGTATTATAAAAAAGAAATTACTATTACAAAGCTTAGGGATACTTTAGGAACAGATATTAAAGGGACAACTTTAGCAGGTTTAGAAGATGGAGCGAAAAAGT
>JAAYOT010000021.1 GCA_012520205.1 Clostridiales bacterium | reverse complement strand
ACTCAAAAAGAATATAATGAAAAATACTATGAAGAAATACTAAAAGTTATTAAAAACTATGATGACTATAGTGTTTTAGGTCATTTAGATATGATTAAAAGATACGATATGAATGGAAACTATCCTTTTGATAAGGTAAAGCCCATTATAAGTGAAATTCTAAAACATATTATTTCAAAGGGAAAGGGAATTGAAATAAATACATCTTCCTTTAGATATAAGTTAGATGATTTAACACCTTCAAGGGATATATTAAAATTATACAAAGAATTAGGGGGAACAATTATTACTATAGGTTCAGATGCTCATAAAGCAGAACATGTAGGCTATAAGATTTTAGAAGTTAGAGAGGAACTAAAAAAGCTTGGCTTTAAACAGTTTTGCACCTTTGAAAAAATGAAGCCAATTTTCCATGATTTATAGATAAAAATAGTTGTATTAAAACTATATAATATATATGAGTGTTTATAGGGGAATACATCAAAGATATATAAGGGTAGATAAAGATATATATGGATATATGAGGGTATATAGAGGATTTGTAATTGAATCTTTTATATACCTTTCATTATCTACTGTTAAGTTTTGAAAATAGATGCAATGAAAAAATAGTGCTATAATTATAGAAAATTACATATTTTTAAAGGAAAGAAGATGATATAAAAATGGCTAAAAAATTAATTAAAGCAGGTGAAGTTGCAAAGGAATTAGGATTATACTTAAAAATAGTAGTATCTAATAAATTCTTTGATACCTATAATCCCTTTTATAATATATTTGATGAAGTTGAAGAACCTTGCAGACGTATTCTTGTTTTAACACCTTATAAGGAACTAGAAGAGGTTAATGATAAAAATCCAGCAGAAGCAATAATAGAGCCACTATTAATTGAGGGAAACATATGGATTAAGGAATATCCCTTAACCACTAATCCAAGGAAGATTAATTTAGACGAAATTGAAATAACAGAGGAATTTTATGAGAAGATAAAAAATATAAAATAAGAGAGGTATCTATGCAGTCATGGGAGAGAGATTTTTTATTTAAAGTAATGGAAATAAATAGGGTAGTTAGTGACCTGGATATATAAATAAGGAAGCCTTTTTTGGCTTCCTTTCTTTATATAAGGTTATTTTAAAAGGCTTTTTCTATAGATTTCTATTATGTCATCTAAATCTACCTGTTCTGTATGGTTCTTAAGTTTATTTTTATTTGAAGCAAAGTTTGTAGAATACTCAATTATTTCTTCTTCAGTTATTTCAATATTTACATCAAATAACTTATTGAAGATATCTTCTAATTGATCTAGTGTATTTAAACCAAGAAGGTTTAACATTCTATTTATTTTTCTTTTATCTTTAAAACTTCTTAAATATTCTATTGTTAATACTCCATTAGCTAAACCATGAGGAAGTCCTTTAAAATAGGTAAGGGCATATCCCATTCCATGTGGCAGTGATGTTCCAGTTTGGGCTATCTGCATTCCACCTAAGGTTGATGCTAACATAACCTT
>JAAYOT010000200.1 GCA_012520205.1 Clostridiales bacterium | reverse complement strand
TCTACCTAGCAAAAATAATTAACTACAAACTGATAATAATTTAAAGACAAGATTAATGTCAACATAAATATATCTTCTAAAAACTACATTATTCTATAAAAAACTTTAAATTTCATAAAAGAGAGCAAAAAAATAGTCCGGTATTAAAGAGGAGCTTTTACAAAATAACTTTTTGTAAAAGCTCCTTAATTAGGAGTTAAGTTGGAGATGGCCAATAATATTAATGCCTAAAAATTACTATTAACTATTAATAGCATTTCCTATTATAAAGATTTTATTATTATTTAAAAAAAATCCTTCTAATGCATATTTGAAGAGTAGAAGAGCTTATTTTCTAAAAAATATGTTAGGAGGAATTATTATGGCTTTAATAAAAAGACTTATATCACCTGATAAATATAATTTAAAATGCCCTTACCCAATGATACCAAAGGGAATATGCATTCATAATACAGCTAATGATGCCAGCGCATCCAATGAAATATCCTATATGCAGTCAAATGGCTTTAGTACATCCTTTCATATTGCAGTAGATGATCTTGAGGCGATACAGGGAATTCCCTTTAATAGAAATGCATGGCATGCTGGAGATGGTGTTTCAGGAGAAGGAAACAGAAATTATATAGCTGTAGAAATTTGTTATTCTAAATCTGGGGGAAATAAATTTTTAAATGCAGAAAAAAGAGCAGCAGTGGAAGTGGCAGCCTTATTGAAGGAATATGGATGGAATATATCAAATGTTAAGAAACATGAAGATTTTAGTGGTAAGTACTGTCCCCATAGGACTTTAGACTTAGGATGGCAAAGACTTCTAAATATGATTAATGAAGAACTTAACAAATTAAAAGGACACATTCCAACAGATAATCTCTATAGAGTAAGACGTAGCTGGTCAGAGCCTGCAACTCAAATAGGTGCCTTTAGCATATTGGAAAATGCTATAAAATACGTAGATAAGAATCCTGGTTATATTGCTTTTAACAGTTTAGGAAAACAGGTTTATCCTTCCCCTGACAAACTTTATAGAGTAAGGTGTATTTGGACAAAATCCTCAACACAAATAGGAGCCTTTCGTATATTTGCTAATGCAGTAAGGTGCGCAAATCAAAATCCGGGCTATAGCGTCTTTAATAGCTTGGGAATAAAACTTCATCCATAGAAATAAAACTTTATTTATTATGTAAAAATTTATTTATTGTTTTAGTTATTTTATGGTGGTAAAATTTATTGAGGTAAAGTACAAAAGTAAAATTGAAAGAAGGAACAAAAATGGGGGAAGTTTTAAAAAAGACATTGAGACTAACTTGGGGAATAACCTTATGTGGAAGTTCAACAGTATTTATGTTAAATTCTAATATTGGCTTATTACCATGGGATGTTTTTCATGAAGGGATATCAAATGTTACAGGAATTACCATAGGACAAATAAGTATAATTGCCAGCTTTGCAGTATTTATCCTTAGTATTGCAACAGGAGAAAAGGTTGGTATAGGTTCTATTGTTAATGTCTTTTTGGCAGGATGGGTTATAGATTTTTTAAATGCAATGGATATAATACCAAAGGCTAATAATATTTTTACCGGAATAATTATGGTTACAATAGGACTATTTCTCTTAGCCTACGGATGTTACCTTTATATGAGTTGTGGTCTCGGATGTGGGCCGAGAGATAGTCTTTTAGTTGGCCTAAATAAAAAGCTTAACCAATCCATAAATTTAATTAAAACAGTAATGGAAGTTACAGTCTTAATTATAGGAATTCTTTGTGGAGGAACCTTCGGGCTGGGAACTCTTATCTCTGCTTTAGGGACAGGCTATGCTATGGAATTAATATTCAAATTAAAAAAGTTTGATGCATCAAAAATAGAGCAAAAATCCTTAATGGATAGCTTTAATGATATTGTTAGGTCTTAAGTAAAATAATGAATTGCACAATCTACCTCTATTAGTATATAATTCAATTGTAGAAAAGGTTTTACATATTTGGCGGGAGGTAGTTTAGGTGAAGGAATTTTTTATTATAGTAATATCAGGAATAACGTCTTTTGTTATATTTTCAAAAATATTTGAGAAATTAAACAAAGATAACACAAAGCTATATGCACCTATTGAAAAAATAGTAAATAAATTAAAAAAGAAAGAATCCTATGGAAGCTTTTTTCTTGTTATATCTATTGTTCTAGTAGTAGGAATTAGCAAGACTTTTAATCTTAATAATTTTATATTTGGTATTTTGTTAGGAATGGTTGGTGCTTTTCAAGAAGTTATCTTTAGAAATGAAAATGATAATAAAAAAATAAATAATAGAAATAAAGTAAATAATAAAAAGATTAATCAAAATAACAAAAAAATAAATTCCAATAATAAAAAAAACATTAATAAAAAGAAGAAAAAATAATAAAATTCTTGGAAGATAGATAAAAATATTTTATATAATACTTATAAGATTAGTTTATTTCCTATGATTATTACTCTTAGTAATTTAATCATAAGGAAAGAAACT
>JAAYOT010000199.1 GCA_012520205.1 Clostridiales bacterium | reverse complement strand
TTTCAAGTTTCAGATTTGGGATGGTAAATAGATTTGCATGGTTAATTATAAATATTAATAAAAAGGCTGTTTCAAACCATAGGTAATGAAACAGCCTTTTCATATTCAGTTTCTTTATCGGAGATAAAAAACTACCTTAACTCCAAACTCAGTCCTCCACACTAACTAATCTTTGATTAGTTAAATGGTTGATAAGTGCTTCTGTTTAAATATTGATTTACAACTAAGTTTCCATTTGCATCATAACCATGAAGGTAAGTATCTGCACTTAAGCTGCTTAATGGAACACTAACAGCTTCGTATCTTATTCCATCATCTACACTTTCGTTTGACCATAGTTCAATGGTTAAAGTGCCGTTATAAGCATAAGAATGTACAACCATTGGGTAGTCAGAATCATTTTGGAACTTTAAGTCGATAAGATTATCAGCTAAAGTTGCATCTAAGCCTAGGGGAACATAAGATACTGTCATCATATGATTCATTCTTTCAGTTGGAATTATTCCGGCTCTTAAAATTGTATTATAAAGAGTGGAAGATACTTGGCAAACTCCACCACCAACTCCAGGAACAACTTCACCACCAACATAAGTGTTTGCTGCAACAAAGCCATTTTCAATAGTTGTTGGGCCGATTGCCTTTTCAGTTGAGAAAGTTTCGCCTGGCATAACAACTGAATTATTAATGTTTCGAGCAGCTAATTGAAGGTTTGTCCCACTTGGACCAGCCTTATAATGGGTTGAATAACTAGATAATCTATGATTTACAGTACGTAAGTCGTCAGCTTTAATTTTGGCTTCAACTACATCTGTAGTTCCTACAATTTCAATTACCTCAGGAGCTCTAAGATCCTTAATTTTAGATGAAAGTTCTTCCTTTAATTTTTCAGTATTCAATTTAATTCCTGATATATCATCAGAAACACTTGTTGAATTACCAGAAATATAGATAGTAGCATCTGTAGGGCTTATATCTACTGCGGAAGATATACTAGAAATAAAATTATCTAATAGTTCTTCATTATATGAAAGGTCTAAGGTAAATTCTTTACTTTGGGGTTTCTTTATTAAATTTAATTTCCCAAAAAAACTAAGGTCCTTACCATAATTCATTATTTCGCTTTCAACATTTGAAAAATCAATTGAAGCTTCAAGTTCTGAATAAGAAATATTAAATTCATTTCCTTCAGAGCTTACTTTAATATTTTTATTTATTAGTCCTTCTACTAAAGTAGAAAGTTCATTATTTAACTCCTCTTTAGATAAATTTGATAAGTCTTTATCTAGAATATAAACTCCTGGATAGACTTTGCTAGAATAACTCTTAACTAAATTAACATTGGTAACAATAAAGTAACTAAGAATAGTACTAATTATTAATAAAACTATTACTAAGGTTTTAATAGATAAGAATTTTTGCATTTTGGTATTTATAATTCCTGTTTCTTTTGAAGTGTCTGTGTTATTATCCATGATTACCACCTTTCATAAGTCTATAGATATAGTTTAACTGCAAAATAAAATAATTTCAACTATAAATGTAATAATATGGGTCT
>JAAYOT010000020.1 GCA_012520205.1 Clostridiales bacterium | reverse complement strand
TTAATATCTGTTCCTAAAGTATCCCTAAGCTTTGTAATAGTAATTTCTTTTTTATAATACATACATATTGTTGCTAAACATGCTGCTGCGCAATCTGTAATATCATGCTGTTTCACCAAATATTTATATCTCATAACACTTTCCCCCCATTCCATATAAATATTTTAATAAAAAACAAACTTTTATGTTAAATTTTTGATTTAAATGCAAAAAATTTGTACTTAAAGGAATACTTCATAAGTTTTATTCCTTTTAAAGCGAAATTTTTCAATTTAATATTTAATCTTTAGCGTCTTATAGTAAAAATAAAAGTAAGGATTTATATTAATAAATAATTCTAATCCTTACTTTTATATAATTTATTTAATACTGTTCTTCAGATGTTTTTTGTAACTATAACTTAATTTACTTGTTTTATCATAATTATAAAAACTTATTTCCCAGAGCTTTAAATTTATTTTTCTTATTTCTTTTATATGGTCCAAGTTTACTGCAAATGATTTATGAGTTCTTACAATATTTTTATAATTTATTTCATCAATTACTTTATTTAATCCATCTGATTTTATTTTATATTCTCCATACAAAGTATGTAAAACACACCTTTTTAAATAGTATTCTATAAATATTATGTCCTTTATATATATCCTTACTTCATTACCATCTACAGTTTTAAAATTATTGTAATTTTCATCAAAAATTTTGTTTTTATGCCTTAAAAACTTATCAATTACTTTTTTTATCTCATCCATATAAATTGGTTTTGTTATAAAATCGTGGCAATTAACTTTTTTTAATGCCCTTATCATATAATCAATCTGTCCACTTACGAAAACTATAGGAACTAATTCATATTTTTCAATTTTTCTAATATTCTCTGCTAATGTTAATCCTGAACTGTCTTTCAAGCTGATATCTAAAAAGAATAAATCTATTTCTTCTTTTTTTATAATATTCATAGCCTCTTTTTCGGATTGTGCTTCATATACCCTTATATCAATATAATTCATTTCTATCATTTCTCTTAATAAACTACTTTGAAGTGCGTCATCCTCAACTATTAATATATTCATAAATCCTCCCCAAAACTAAATACTCTGTTTCATAATTTTTTAATATTTTCTTCTACATCTTCGCCGTTATTATTATACACGATTATTACCTTATTTTTCAAGTTATCATAATATAACCCATTTTTTTATTTTTTTCGATTAAAACATTCACTTCCTATAATCAATTGTTTCTAAAATAAAGCATTATCTCCCTTTATTATCTTTAAAACCCTATTATCCTTTAGATAGTTAATACTTTCTTACATGAAATAAATTTACTTTTACTTTATAATGAAATAAATCTATAACCTAAAAAAGAGGAGGATTGGAATTGATAAATGCATTAACTATATTTATTTTACAACTTATTTATGTTCCACTTTTAACATTAAGGACAACTTTTGTTGTAAAAGGCAAGAAGGCTCAAGCTTCAATATTTGCCTTTCTTGAAGCTATAATTTATATAGTAAGCCTTGGAATAGTTTTTTCTGATTTAAGTAATTTTCTTAATATAGGTACTTATATACTGGGCTACAGTATTGGAATATATCTTGGAGGCATTATAGAAGAAAAGCTTGCTATTGGATATAGAACTATTCATGTAAATTTAACTAGCTATGATCAAGAATTAATTGACATATTAAGAAACTTGAATTTTGGAGTAACAGTTTATACTGGTGAAGGAATTAATAAAGAAAAAAGATACAGACTTGAAATTGTTTCTCATAGAATAAGAGAAAGTGAAGCTATCGCAATAATTCAATCTATGCAGAAAAATGCTTTTATAGTTTCTTACGAGCCTACTCAATTTAAAGGTGGATATATTACTAAACATTTAAAAAAACTTTAAATTGAATAAAAAATTTATTTAACCAACTTCAAGTGGAGCAAAAATTAACCTACAGTTTATATTGTTCATCACCAAAACTTAATGGGACCTTTATTAATTGTGGCTTAGTTTTGTTCCCTTATATGTTGGAACGAAGAATCATAACATTTATGTTGGGAATTCTATATATTTTAATTCTAATACTAATTTTAAGGAAGAAAAATCAAAAATTTATTATAGGCTAAAAAAGAAATTAATAAAGTTTGAAGATACTAATTCTTAAATTTTAATACAAAAGGAGCTACCACAGTAATTTGCAGCAACTCCCTTTTTCGCTTGTAATGAACTTAACTATTCGTATATTTTGCTTCTTTTCCTATAGTTTTTTATTATTTTTAAATATTTAATTGCAATCATTATTAGGTATAACGCAATTACAGCTATAAGACCTATAAAAATTTTTGACAATAAAGTTTCTGTAAATTGATTTAGCATTAGCAGCATAGCTAAAAGTGCACTAGTAAATAAATACATATTTCGTATAGGATAATAATATTCTATTAAATTATTTAAATCTGTGTGGACTTCAAATTCCTTGCCATCTCTTCTCTTCTCTAAGATCAACAATTCCTTATTATATCCTCCTGGGCTTGTAGCTATTTGACCTGATAATTTAGCCCATGGCCTCCATTTTCCTTTT